>USCM01000127.1 GCA_900553155.1 uncultured Prevotella sp.
CACATTGTCGCAGCTACTAAAAAATAGTTTTCATTTTCATCTGCCATCTGCAACCCAGCCATAAATATCGCCATAATACATTGATATCAAGCATATTATACGGTTGCAGATAGGGTGACAGATAACGGTTCATCTGCAACCCATATACTGGGAGTGGGGACGCCTCGTCCCCAAGATCGGAGTGCAGCCAACATCTCATCTGCAACCCATAAAAGGCGGTGGCAGATGGTTGCAGATGGTTGCAGATAAAATCAAGCATCTGCAACCACGCTAACAAATTGGCTAACAAAGGGTTAAACCATATTTTTAGACTGCGGTTGCAGAGTTGCAGATAAAACACGAAACTTAATACTGTGCGTTCTGCGGATCGAAGTTTGTCCAACCGTCAAGCCAGTTGTCGTTAGCGTTGAAGGCTCCGATGTAGGTTACCTGGTCGAACCAAGAGTCGAGACCAGAGAAGTTCTGCGCTCCGAAGAGGTTGCTGCCTGTCTGCGGCATGAACGGAACACCAACACCCTTGCCGTCTGTGAGCATCAATGCCGACTTGTCGGCAAAGTAGCGGTTGTTGTTGGCGGCTGTTTCGAAGAAGGTGTGCGAGTAAGACTGCTTGCTGTCTGCCTTCACAGCCTTTGCCTTGTAGTCGTACTCCTTGTCCTCGTAGCACTTGTTGGCGTCAGAACCAAGGATGTCGGCATTGGCAATAAAGATGTTCTGCAGACGCAGTGTGCCTGCCTTAGCCTGTGCCGGTGTGTCGCCCTTCTCGCCGTCGACGATCAAGCCTATAGGCCAGTCGGTAACTACAG
Source organism: uncultured Prevotella sp. (assembly GCA_900553155.1). GTDB lineage: Bacteria > Bacteroidota > Bacteroidia > Bacteroidales > Bacteroidaceae > Prevotella. The sequence continues at coordinate 804 of USCM01000127.1, forward strand.
AGTTTACGCAGTTGAGGCGTGATGAACGGCGAATCTGCATGGCAGCCTGAAACTTGCCAAGACCAGAACCGTTGTTGGGGAAGTAAGAGCCGGCTGTGATGTACGAGTTGCTGTTCTGGAAGTCGGCAGCTGTCTTTGGTCCAACGAATGTTATGTTTGAGAATGTGGCTGTGGTGTATGGCGATACCTGAGCACCATCGGCACAGTTGTCGCTCTCAAAACCATTGCTCTGGCTTTGGTCTGCAATGCGCGGGTCGCGTACAGAAAGACCAAACTGCACCTTGCCAGAGAATCCATTGTCGGTATCGAAGTCATCGTCCCATCCCTTGTAGGCTACAAGATACTTACAGTTGACCGTACCGCCGAACCACTCAAACGAGTCGTCGTTAGAATAAGACACCTGCACATGGTCTATCTTTGTGCCCGAACCTACAGAGCCAAGGGTCAAGCCGTTAATCTCCTGGTCGGCCTTGAAAGGAAATCCGCCAAACTCGATACGCACGTAGCTCAGTACACCCGAGTTGTCGGCATCGTTGTCGCCACCATGCTGTGTGCGCGGACCACCCTCTATCTGCATTGAGGTTTGGTTATTGTGTGCCTTACCGCAGATAATGACGCCACCCCAGTCGCCCGGTCGGCGCTGTCCGGCAGGCTGTGCCGATGTAAACACGATAGGAGCATCGGCAGCGCCTTGGGCAATGAGTTTGCCTCCACGCTCTACAATAAGGGCTGCCTTGGTAGCCTTGTCGCCCTTGATAATGGTGCCCGGCTCTATTGTTAACTCAGAGCCATCGGCTATGTATACCCATCCCTTGAGGGTGTAAACGCCTTTCTTTATAGTCTGCTTGCCTTTGAACACGAGTTCCTGGTCGCCGTTGCCTATGACCGTTCCCTCCGCATTGTCCTTGCCGTCCTCGCCAAAGAGCAAGTGGTCGCAAGCCTTTATGCCGCCATCTGTGGTCCATGTGTAGGCTGCACCCGGATTGGGTGTCGGATCGTCGTTGTCACTGCAGCTGCCCATTGTGGCAACCAACATCAGGATGCCCATGCACCCTAAAAGATTCTTCTTGTTCATACTGTTATGATTAATTAGAAGCCTCACCCCCAGTCCCTCCCCAAAAAGGGAGTGGAGTGATGTGCTTGGTTAATTATATTTTTACTTGTTATACTTAGATTTCTATACTTAGAATTTGTATATAGCTTGCAGTCCGATGTTGCGTCCGGGCTTATAGCAGCGCGAAACTTCCTCTATCTCCTTGTGCGAGCCGTCGGCATAGGTGGCCTTGGCAAACTGCTTGTAGTAGACCCGCTCGGCGAGGAGGTCGCGTATGTTGAACTTCAGTTCCCAGTGGCTGCCCCACTTCTTGCCTACAGAGAGGTCGATGGTGTTGCGTGGCATCTCATAGCTGTGCGGCACACGTGCATTGTCGTCGCTTGCCGAGCTGCCCTCGCTGCGGCCTACACCGATGATGCGCTTGCCTATGCGGTTGTAGAGGATGGCTATGTCGAGCTGCATAGGCTCGTTCTTGTAGAACAGACCGGTGTTGACGAGGTAAGGCGACTGGCCCTGCATTGGTCGGTCTTCTTCCTTTGAGCCTTTCTCAAACTTAACCTTACTCTTAATCAAGGCGCCGTTGAACGACCAACTGAAACCTCGCAAGCCGATGAAAGACAGGTCCTTGCGGATGTCAAGCTCCAAGCCATAGTTGGCTGCGCTCTTTGCATTCTTGTAAGAGTATATAAGGTTGGTGCCTCCAGCCACTGTGTATGTCCACTCTATAGGCGAGTCGAAGTTCTTGTAGAAGGCGGCGAGAGAGATTATCTCGCCACGCGACGGGTAAAACTCGTATCGCAAGTCGACGTTGTCTACATAGCAGTTCTTTAGCTCGGTGTTGCCTTGCACGTCGCTGGCAAGGTCGAAATCGTAGAACACCGACGACGATACCTCACGAAACTCGGGGCGGTTGATGCTGCGTCCGTAGGATAGACGGAGCTGGTGCTGGTCGTTGAACTTGTACGTGGCATTGACCGACGGGAAGAGGTCGTTGGTGCGGTAGTGGCGGCTTGTCTCGCTCTTCTCATAGTCGCGTGTGTTGGATATCAGCTCCATATCGTTGTGCTCGAAGCGCACACCGGCATGTATGCCAAGCGCACCGAAAGGCAGAGAGGCAGAAAGGTATCCTGCGCCAAGCGTGTTGTGGCCACGATAGTTGTTGCGCATCTGCTGCTGCTCGAAGATGTACAGTTTGTCGGCACCCATATACTGCTCGTCGCTCAACAGCTGGGTGATGTCCATGTGCTGGAAATCTGTAGGAAGAGTGTTGGCTGCTGGGTTCCACTGATAGTAGAACGAGCGCGTCTGATATTGGCGTGTGCGATATTCGCCATAACCACCCACCTGTAGCAAGGGAGACCAACCTGAGAAATCGAACGTATGCTTGTCGTTGATGCCAACAGAGAAGATGTGCTCGTCGAGCTGTGTCCATTCGCGAGATATGTCGTTGCCGGTATGCAGAGCTATGTCGCCAGGGTTCTGCATATCGTTGAGGAGGTATCGCCTACGGTCAGGCAGACGTCGGTTGGCATACGCATACCCGACACTCCAATCGAGGGCATCGCCAGTGAAGGTATGCTTACCTGTGAGCTGACCGTTATAGGTGGTGCGCGAGCGGTAGTAGTATTCGGCACTGTTCTCCTTATTCGACTGTGCGTCTACTCCCTCACGCCATGTGTAGCGGTTTGTTGAAAGTTGGTTAAAGATGTTCTTAAGCTGATACTTGTGGTTGCCGTCCTTTGACAGGAAGGTAAGGTTGAGCATCGCTCCAAGACGCACGTTGTTGTTGTACTGGTTGTCTGTAGAATAGCGCAGATAGTTGGAGCGGTCGTTCACGGCATCGTATATACCGAAGAGGTTGTTCTGCATATCGGTATATGTGCGCTGCTCGTTGGTGTAGTTGAGGGCGGCAAGCAAGCCGAGGGTGCGTCCGCCGAGGTTCCAACGACGAGCCATACTTGCGGCAAGCTTAAGGTCGCCTATAGGATTAAGGCTCTTTATGCGCCAGTCGTTATTAAGCCCGTTGCCACGCAGACTATAGAGGTTGTCGCCAACCTTATAGCCCGCAGCGTCGGTAAGCTTATTGAGCGAGGCGTCGATACCGCCACACAGACTGCGCAAGCCGTTGTCGAAAGCAAGAAAATCGGTGGCAGAGCCTTTAGCATAACTGAAGGCTTTGAATACTGTTGACGTGTTCCAGTTGCCACCGAGCGAAAAGGTAAGATTGTTTTCAGTAGGTATTTCTTTCGTATTGACGATTATGAAGCCGCCCGAGTAGTCGGCAGGATATTCTGCCGATGGCGATTTCACGATGGTAAGATTGTCTATCTGCGAGCTTGGGATGATGTCGAACGAGAAGGCTCTCGAGTCGGCTTCGCTCGAAGGCACGGCACCGCCATTAACCCAAACATTGTTGTAACGCTGCGAAAGTCCGCGCACCATCACAAACTTGTCGTCGATAAGGCTCACGCCCGGCACACGGCGTATCACCTCACCTGCATTGGTGTCCTGCGTCCGGCTTATCTCTTGTGCCGAAACATTGCTCACTATGACGGGACTGTTCTTGGCTACCTGTATCATTGCCGCATCTGTAGAGCGTCGCTCCACGGCAGTTACAACTACCTCCTTCAGCTGCTGTTCGTCGGGAAGCATAGCGATGCTCAAGGCATCTTCCGCTGCTGCGTCCGTCACCCGAACCCCGTCAATTCGTTGGGGTTTGTATCCTACATAATTGATGTATAAGGTGTAGGTTCCTTTATTAAGTCCTTTAAGCTCGAAGTTGCCATCAATGTCGGTGATGGCCTTAAGCTTGCTGCCCTCAACGGTCACTACCGCACCAATGAGAGTCTCATGCGAGTTTTTGTCGACCACACTGCCCTTAATCTGCTGGGCAAGGGCAGTCGTGGTAGAGCCAAGCATCATAAGCGCTGTGGCTGCAATGGTTATCCTTTTGTTGCGTTTCGTCATTGTCTTTAACTTGCTAACTTTTTACGGTTGCAAAGTTAAGGGCATGATGTTGCAGCAGGGTTGCACGAGGGTTGAAAAAGGTTGACAAAGAGGTTAAGAAAGAGTTACGACAAAACTTTGCCTTATTACAAAAAATGTATACCTTTGTCTCCTGCAATGGACAAGATGACACGTGAGCAGCGCCATCGCTGTATGGCGTCTATACACAGCAAGGACACAAAGCCGGAGTTGATAGTGCGGCACTACTTGTTCGGCCGGGGATTTCGCTATCGGCTGAACCATCCCCGTCTGCCCGGTCGTCCCGACATTGTGATGCGCAAGTATCGCACAGTGGTGTTTGTCAACGGCTGCTTCTGGCATGGACATGAGGGTTGCCAGTACTACCGACTGCCCAAGACCAACACCGACTTCTGGCGTGCAAAGATAGAACGCAACCGCGAGCGTGACCGAAAGGAACAAAAACGGCTTGCCGAGATGGGATGGCATTGCATCACGATATGGGAGTGCCAACTAAAGCCAGCTATACGGCAGCAGACATTGGAGTCGCTGGCTTTCACACTCAACCATATATTCCTTAACGACCACACTACACACCGCTACCAACTGCCAGAGGAAGAGAGCAGCATGGCGGCGGAACCCCATAATATTCCTTGACAAAGAATAAACCTATAAAATGATATGGAAAACTTTGAAGTAATGGTGATTCTATTCATCATTGTTGTGCTTGGCTATGCATTGTGCAAGCTTGGCTACATGGGCGACCGATTCGACCAAAAGTTATCGTCAATAGTTATTGACATCACGTGTCCGGCATTGATTCTGTCATCGGTAATGGGCAATGAACTGCCCGACCGTACATTGATTCTACCTCTGTTAGGCGTAGGTTTCTTGACTTATATCTTGCTGCTAATATATGGATTCTGGGTGCCACGCCTTGTCAGCAAAAACCGCGACGAGCAAGGCATGATAGGGTTTGCGCTGATGTTTGCCAACGTAGGATTCATTGGCTACCCGATAGTTTCATCCATCTTTGGTCCGAAATCAATATTTTATGCTGCCCTGCTTAATATGCCTAACACCTTCTTTATATTCACGGCAGGTGTTATGCTAGTGAAGGGCGAATACAGCATCAAGAGCCTCAACCCCAAGGTGTTGTTCTCGCCGGCAATGATAGCCGCTTTCATAGCAGCGCTTATCGTGGCTTTCGGCATACGCACTCCCGACATCATAGCGCGCCCCGTTACGATGGCGGGCAACATCACCGTACCGGCTGCATTGATGATTATTGGCTCGTCGATGGCACGTCTGCCGCTTAAGGAGATTATAGGTAGTCCTAAGGTATATGTGGCTTCGTTCTTGCGCCTGGCAGTTGTTCCCGTATCTGTC
>USCM01000128.1 GCA_900553155.1 uncultured Prevotella sp.
ATAAGAAGGACGTCGTCGTAAGTGAGACCGTCCATTACAATTTTATCTGCAACAAATGATGACATATAACTTAAAAATTTATTGCGTGCAAATTTAGCAATAAAAATCCAATCGGGCGCAATTTGCTAAGACTTTATTTGTATGATTAATGCAAATTAACGTCATTAGCGCCGCTCGTCAGCCGCGACTGACGAGCGGAAGGGTGAGCACAAAGCGTGCCCCATCTGTATATTCGGGGTCTATCTCTACGGTTCCGCCGAGCTTTTGGGCTATCATACGGCAGATGTCAAGACCAAGACCCACGCCTTGCTTGAAGGTGTCGAGCTTGGAGAAACGCTCGAAGATGTACCGCTGCTTGTCCAACGGCACGCCTATACCGGTATCGGTAACGCTGAAGGTGAGCTTCTTGGCGTTGCCGTTGGCTGAACAACTTAGCACGACACTGCCTTGGGTGGTATTCTTCAAGGCATTGGTCAGAAGGTTGTAAAGCACCTGGCACACGCGGTCGGCATCGGTTGGAAGGCTGAACGAGTCGGGCAAGGCGGTCTCGAAGAGCAGGCTCACATCCTTGGGCTTGAGATGGCTGGCGGCACATAGCGCACGGTGGCACATCTCGTTTATGGGTACATCGGTGTTCTTGAAAACGTATTTGCCGCTTTCAATACTTGTAAGGCCGAGTATATCGTTGACAAGACAGTTGAGCACTTCGGTGTTTTTGCTCATTATCTTGGTCATGTTAAGACGCTCTTCGGGTGAGAGCGAGTCGTCGCCGTCGACAAGCACCTGCGAGAATCCGACGATAGCGTTGAGAGGGGTGCGTATCTCGTGGCTCATATTCTGCATAAACTCGGTCTTCTTGCGGTCGGCCTCCATTGCCTCGGAGGTAGCAACACTAAGACGCTGGTGGGTATGGCGCAAGTTGATGTTGGTGCGCTTGAGCTTCTTGGCTATCCTGTTGTCGTGGATAAGGTACAGCATAAAGAAACTGGTAACTACCAATATGGCACCAAGAGTCATAAAGAAGCGCAGGCGGTCGGACTCTGCCTTTTGCTGACTGGCCTCGCGCAGGAGGCGCTGTGTGGCAAGCGAGTCGGACAACTGGCGCGCAAGCAGGCGCTGGTTGTTGTAGGTAAGGCGCTGCGACTCGGCGGCTGTATTGGCTATGAGCTGCGAGTCGCGGGAGAGATGAAGCTCGAGTTGGGTCTTTGTTAGCTCCAAATTAAGGCGTGTCAGCTCAAGACGCGAGTTCTCGTTGGCGGCACGGCGACGTTCAAGCTCGGCGAGGTTGTTGGTTACGGCACCTCCCATCTGCATAAAACCAGGGGCAAAAGCTCCGTTGCTCTCGCCATAGGCAAGGATGTTGTAGCGGCGCATGGCATCCAACACACGCGGAAAGTTCTTGATACGCTTGTTGTAAGCTACATTTATATAAGTGATGTACCCTCCGATATTTTCATGAGTAAGCATTTTGTTGACTGCAGCATAGTCGGCATCGTATATCTTCTTCATTACCTCCACGCAGTTTGCCATATGAGGCGATACACCTAAAGCAACATTGGTATGCGACTTATAGGCATTGTATGCCGTGATAAATTCGGCATCTCGGTCGAGCATAAAGAGGGCTAAGGCCTTTATGCACTGTAGTCCGCCAATGCTAACTTCCGACTTTGACATAGCCAAACCGAGGTTAGCCATTTCAAGAGTCTTCTCGAAGTTGACGGCAATAAAATAACACTCGGCTATGCGTTTGTAGTCGATGCCTATATCATGAAAACGTGACGGATACTTCTTGTTAAGTTCAAGAGCCTGTTTGTAGGCGTCAATAGCTTGCACCAGCTGCATGCACGAGCGGTGCATATTGCCGAGAGACACCAGTCCGATCATTATGCCGTACAGATGATTGTACTTCTTGGCATAATCGAGCATCTTGGTTTGATAGTCGATAGCCGCCGCATAATTGGCAGAAGAATTGACAAGGAATGTTGTACGTAACGACACTCCGGTGTAGAAATGCTCTATCCTGTTGTGCTCCTTGGCATAGAGCATATAGGGCCTAAGGGCACGGTCGACGGCTGCAAGGTCGTGAGAATGGAAACAATAATGCTTAACGGGCACAAGCAACTGGCTAAGCTTAGCGTCTACGGCTGTAACGGGGGCTTTGTCGACAAGCGGCACATTATAGGGGATGACATAGGCTGGGATGGTATCAAGGGAGTATATATGTTTGGGAGTATGTACGAAATTATTGGATGCGACACAAGATATGGCATGCTGGATACGTGCAGCCACTGGAGAAGTGGTAGCTATAAAGATTATTATTGCCACAAAGAGTGTTGTCAATTTATGTCGCATCTTATTGCTCATTGCTTTTATACAGTTTATAAATCGCCATTGTTGGCGGCGCGTGATCTTTGTTCTGCCATATCGAGGATATCGCTTACGAGAGTTGTGAGCACCTCCGAATTGTCGACTATGCCTTGGGCTATTTCCTTCTTCTCGTCCTCATTCAGACCATTGTCGTCGCGGGTCAGCAGTCGGGAGAATCCCACTATCGCCTTGAGCGGTGTTCGTAAGTCGTCGCCCATATTCTCTAGGAACAATGTCTTAAGACGTTCCGACTCCTGTGCTCGGTCCATTGCCACGTTAAGCTCGTTGATGCTCTTGTCGAGCTTGGCGTTGGCATGGTTTAGGCGCTTTACAAGGAAGCGCTTGCGCAATACGTGCATTGTGGTGAGAAGCATCAATACAAGGGCTACGGCTATAATAAGGAATTGGGTAAAGTGCTCTATACGCAACTGGCGCTCTCTTGCCTGGCTCAACAAACGCTGCGAGGCAATAGAGTCGGATAGCTGCTTGTTGCGCAGCTGCTGGTGGTTATAGCGCAACTGGTTGTGCTCTCTTTCTATCTTTGCAAGGCGTGCTGCCTCACGCGTACGGTTGAGCTCGAGCGACGAGTTGTTGAGCGTCATCTGGGCATTGGTTAGCTGTAGCTGCATATTGCGCTCTATCATTTGCTCGCGTTCGGCCTCAAGACGCTGGTCGCGGAAAATGCGGTCGCGGCTGGAGGTGTCGTGTTTGAATACTTCATCGCTAAAATTGAAACGCGATGTTATCACCTTCTTCATATACTCTATGCTCTTGGCATAGTTGCCCTTAAACTTGTAGTAGGCAGAATAGAGACGACAATGTTCGGAAGGTGAGATATCGGCTAAGCCGTCTATTATCTTTACGGCATCATCGTCGCGGTGCTCGTATATCGCGCTGCAAGCGGCAAACGCATGGTTTATGATGTTGTAACCATTGTCGAGGGGCAGTTTGTTGTTCTTTAAGTATTGGCAACGGTCGGCAAACTCGGCATAACGGCCAAGCATAAAGAGACCATAAGTCTCGTAAATGGCAACGTTGTTGCGGTCGGCTTGGCTGACACAATAGCTGCGAGCCTCCTCTGCCGCACTAACGACACCTTCGTAGTTGCACTCCAAACGATAGCAGTCGGCAATGGCAAGCATCTCTCTGGATATGTTACGAGTATAACCATACTTCTTGTACAAGTCGATGGTTTGCTTATAAGATGCTATGGCCTGCGGCAACTCGCCACGCGAATGTTGTATAACACCAGTCATACGGTGCAGCATACATATTCCATAGTGGTTATTTCTGCTCTCGGCTATTTTGGTCTGCTCTTGAAGATAGAGGAATCCCTCAAGGTAGCGCTTCTCTCGGGTATAATAAAATGTCTTCATGGATACGGCATAATAGTAGAATCGGTTCATTCCGTAAGACTGGACTTTGTCCATATATGCCTGCAAAGATTGGTCGAAACGGCTGAAGTTGTTGGGCTTATAATACTCGTGCAAGAACTTTACCTGCAACGCAAAACACTCGCCATAACGGTCGCCAATGGCTATTGACGCCTGGCACAGACTGTCGGCAAGAGGCAGCGAGGCAGCATCCTTGCGCATATTGTAAGCCTTGACATAAAGGGGATAGAGCTTGTCGTTAATCTTCTGCGGATTGTTTTGGGCACAAACAGAACACACCATGCCGAGAAATGTCAGCACGACGAATATGTGTTTCCATCTTGTCTTCAACAATGCCAGATTCATAAGTTTGTTTTGCAGATAATTAAGAATAGCTGTATACGTACAATTTTTTTAAGTTGCAAAGGTACTCATTATTAATAGACGCACAAAATTTATAGGCACAAAAAGCCTTAACAGCAAATGAGTTGATTGCAAGTTATAGGCGCTTTTTCTTTGATATTCACACTATTTGCAGTACCTTTGCAGTAAATAGCGAACAAGGCTCCTTGTTTGCTCTAACAACTTGTAAACTTAAAAATAAAATATGGGAAAAGTTATTCTTACGGGCGACCGTCCAACCGGTAAGCTCCACTTGGGCCACTATGTTGGCTCACTGCGCCGCCGCGTCGAACTGCAGAACGCTGGCGACTTCGACCGCATGTTTGTATTTATGGCTGACGTTCAGGCTCTGACAGATAATGCAGACAATCCTGAGAAGATTCGCCAAAACATCATCGAGGTAGCTCTCGACTATCTCTCGGCTGGTCTTGACCCTGCCAAGTGTACGCTGTTTATACAGAGCCAGATTCCGGAACTTGCCGAACTTACAACATATCTGATGAACCTCATCACGGTATCGCGTGTTCAGCGCAACCCTACAGTGAAGACCGAAATCAAGATGCGCAACTTCGAGGCTAATATTCCTCTCGGCTTCTTCTGCTATCCTGTAAGCCAAGCTGCCGACATCACTCTGTTCAAGGCTACCACAGTGCCTGCCGGCGAGGACCAGGAACCGATGATTGAGGTAACTCGTGAGCTTGTTCGCCGCTTCAACCAGACTTACGGCGAGGTTCTTGTTGAACCGGAGATTATGCTTCCGGAGATTGCAACAGCGCGTCGTCTGCCAGGAACCGACGGCAAGGAGAAGATGTCTAAGTCGCTTGGCAACTGCATCTATCTTTCCGACTCGGCTGCCGATGTATGGAAGAAGGTTAAGAAGATGTCTAATGGTGCTCCACGCATGAGCATGGACGAGCCGGGCAATCTTGAGGGCAATGCCGTGTTTACCTATCTCGAAGCATTCAGCACACCTGACGATTTCGCTGAGTTCTGGCCTGAATACAAGACTCTCGACGAACTGAAAGAGCATTATGTACGTGGCGGTATCGGCGACGGAACTACCAAGAAGTTCCTTAACAACGTTCTCAACAAGATGCTTGAACCTATCCGTGTGCGCCGCCATGAGTTCGAGCAGGATATCCCCGAAATCTATAACATCCTGAAGAAGGGTACCGAGGCAGCACGCGAAACAGCAGCTCAGACAATGGACGAGGTTCGCAAGGCTATGCAGATTGACTACTTCAACGATGCTGAACTTATCAAGCAGCAGGCTGAACGCTTCCGCGCTAAGTAATACGTAGAGCGAAGCGTGTAATATATCTTATTTAATCGTGTAATTGACGTTAATTATTATGTTCGTATAATGAACATTAATTTTTAAGGCGAAGCCTATTAACGTCAATTACACGATTTATACATTAACGTCAATTATACGATTTGTACATTAACGCCAATTATACGTATTCGTGTTTATTGACCTCCCAAACGTTCAAAGAACGTTATTATTTCCTCCCACGTCTTAAACTCATCGCTTCCCCACTCTATTGTCGTGCCCATAAACTCGGGCTGGGCCATTGGTGCAATGAGATAGTCGCCATACTGCAACTGGCGTTCGTTAGAGAATATCACACGCCCCCAAGCAGGTGCACTAAGATATTCCTCCACCCACTTAACATCGTCAACCATAGCTTGCGGATTGTTGGTAGACTGCGGAGCAAGCACATACACATTATAATATTCTATAAGCATCTCGTATGCCTTGTGCATTGATGCAGTTGCCTTGCCGTAGCTATCGCGCAAAGTCTCGATGTCGATATATACCACTGGACGCTCCTTGCCATTCTG
>USCM01000129.1 GCA_900553155.1 uncultured Prevotella sp.
CAGGTACGTGCCAACACGCTCAACTTCAACGTTGACAACATTCCTGCAGATGTTCGTCCTTGGACATGGGACAATCCTTCAAACGAGTACCCACGTATGTATGCCAACTCCACAGACAACAACAAGGCAAGCGACCGCTTCCTCGAAAGTGGAACCTACTTCCGTCTGAAGAATATACAGTTAGGATATACATTGCCGCAATCAATAGCCAAGATTCTTAATCTACAGAAGTTGCGTGCTTATATCAGCGGTTCCAATCTCGTGACATTCACTGGTTATAAGGGCTACGACCCGGATATCATTTGCACCTACGTTTACGCTCAAGGCATCGACTCTGGTCAGTATCCGTCTTCTCGACAGCTTAACTTCGGATTGCAAGTAACATTCTAATCAACTCACGAAAAGAAACATCAATATGAAAAATATATTAGCAAAAATAATGGTGGCTGGTGCGCTGACACTCGGATTCACATCGTGCAGCGACGATTGGTTGTCGCTATCCGACCCCAACCAAGAAACAGCCGATACATTCTGGAAGACAACCGACCAGTTTGAGCAAGGTCTCTCGGCTGCCTATTCCACATGGCGTCGTCCTGGATTCTTTAGCCGTTGGTTCCAGATACATATGATTCTGCGCAGTGACGAGGGCTGGAGTGAGAGTCCTAACGCCGAGTTCCAAGCCGATGCCAACTTCGTGGTGTCTGCCTACAACTACGACAGCAACGAGGGTCTTTGTCTTCCTTGGCAGGCTATGTACAACAGTGTTTACTATGTCAACCAGGTTATCGACAACATGAACGACCACGGCTACGACATTTTCAAGAAGGAGGAGGCCGACCACATTCTCGGTCAAGGCTATTTCATCCGCGGTCTTGCCTACTGGGCCATTGCCGGCGTCTACGGCAAGGGACCTATCCAGACCAGCTCTACAAGCGATGGCGAGATAGGTTCGCAGGAAGATCTCTTCAAACAAGCGCTCGAAGATTTCAGCAAAGCCTCTACGTTGCTGCCCGAATCATGGCCAAGCGAAGAAAAGGGCCGTGTCACAAAAGGTGGCGCTCTCGGTATGATGGCACGCTGTAATATGCAGCTTGCCGGCATTAAGAGTCATCGTCCTTGGGACAGTGCCAACCAGGATGCTAACGCAGCTCGCCAATACTGGGTTGCAGCCAAGACCAATATTGAGGACATCTTCCGCCTTGGCATATACGATCTCTGCGACAACTGGATGGACAATTTCACCGAAGAGCACGAGAACAACGTCGAGTCGCTATTCGAAATCAACTTCAAGGATGGACTTGTCAACGGCAACGAGGTAGGCAACCAGCGTCCAAAGTTCCTTGGCCTCTATCTTAGCGATGGCTCGGGTGCATGGAACGACGGTTCTGCACGCGATTGGCTGCTCGACGAGTTCAACAAGGAGCGCGACAAAGACGGCAACGTCGATATGCGCAAGTTCCATACCTTGTTCTATTACGACGAAGCCGAACCACAGACAGCCACAGCCAACTATTACGGCAAGACATGGCCAGAGTGGTGCAATACAGAAGGTTATGTCAACAACAAGTTCCCACACGCTTGCTATTGGAAGAAGTACACAAGTGTTGAAACCGACAACAAGAAGGAAGACTACTCGTCTGGAGCCAACTTCCGAGTTCTGCGTCTCGCCGATGTATACCTTATGTATGCCGAGGTTCTCAACGAGCTTGGCGAAGACAGAGCTACAGCTGTGGAGTATATCAACAAGGTACGTCGCCGTGTTAATATGGCCGACTTACAGGCAACTGACTTTACCGATTACGAAACACTGCTCAACCAAATCAAGCACGAACGCCTTGTAGAGCTTTGCGGTGAATGTACACGCTGGTACGACCTCGACCGTTGGGGAGACCTACACGACCAGGCTAAGGTGAACGAGATATCAGAACGTGATGCCGACTTCCTCAACTTCAAGGTTGGAAACAACCACCTGTGGATGATTCCTAACCACGAAATCAACCTTTGGAAGGGACTCACACAAAACCCTGGCTACTAAGCCAGGGCACTGACACTGTTCAAAAGCAAAGAAAGTAGAAACAGAAAATCAGCAAACTAAAAAACAATCATCAATGAAAAAGATATTGAATATGTTGATGGCAGCCCTGTTTACCGGATGTCTCATACCAACGGCAATGACAAGCTGCACCGATAATGGCGGCGACGGCATCGACTCTATAAAATGGGACGGAAGCCAGAACCCAGAGAATACAAGTTTCCGCAACCCCGTATGGGAGCCATCGCTTGAAGCAGGCACAGTGGTTAAGGGTGCAAGTATGTTTGTCGCTGTATCGGCCACATCACAGTGGGCGCCTGGTCTTACATACATTTGCAAGGCTCTTACATCCAACAACCTTATGACATGGAGTGCCGGCAACGACACATTCACCGAGTCGCCTACATGGGGCGAGGGTCGTGTCAACTCTCTTTCCATCGATTATGCCCGCACCGTCACTGGCGCCACATATTGGATGTTCTACACCCTTGAAGGCGGCAATGCCATTGGCACAGCCTCTGCCACAGCGGCAGCAGGTCCATATACCGACCGCGGCACATTGATCACAGCCGAGAGTCTTGGTAAGACAAGTGTTCGCAACCCGTTCTTCATCGTTGTTACAACCAACTTCTATTTGTGCTACACCACAGACGACGGCACATACATACAGAAGCTTAAGCTCAACAAGAAATCGGGCGCCACCCTCAACGGCAGCGCTATAAAGATTGCCTCTGAGACATTCGACGATGTTGCCATTATACGTGCAAGCAGTTCTCGCTTCTATCTCATGGGCACTGTAGCCAATGGCGGTTCTAAGGAGATACATTATGCTATGGCCTCAACCATCACCGGTCCTTACAAAGATCGTTCGGGTTCCGACCTTACAGCAGGCAGCATTGGCGAGCCTATCATTGTTGGCGGCTCCGAAATTGTCAATCCAGAAAATCCGATGCGTGGTTTCATCAACGAGGCTGGCACACATCTCTTTGTTGCCTACAACGCCACAGAGCAAGGACAGGATTTGATGAAGAGTGGATACGCACGCCGTCCGATGTTCGTAGCTCCGCTCGAGATAGACGAAGACGGATGGTTTAAGGCTCCTGTTACAGCACAGAAGGGTTGGACAAGTCCACGTTACGAATAATAATTGTTAGACGTAAGAGTGTCACGACAGCTATAAGCGGTACGTCGTGACACCCCTACCCCTTTCTACCAACATTCAAGACACATCTTAGACAAAAGATTATAAACAAATAACTAAAACCAAATTATTATGAAGAAATTACTTACTTTAATGGCAACATCGTGCCTTGCACTTGGTGCCAATGCACAGTCTATCACTATCGATCATATCGACCAGACTCTCGCAAACGACTATGCCGGTGGTTGCGAAATCGATATCAACAACAATGGATTGAAGGAGATTATCGTTTCGGGCAAGCCTCAATGGGCTGAAGCACCAGGCCGTGTATACGAAGACAAAGATGGCAACGAGGTACAGTCTGAATTGCAATCTTGGATTCTTAAATGGAACGGTTCTGCATACGACAAGACCGAGTTTCCCGAGCTATGCGGTCTCCGTGCTCACATCATCCCAGCCGACTTCAACGGCGATGGTTTTGTCGACCTCTTTATAGCTGGCGAGGCATACGACAACACTGGTGTATACCTCAACGACGGCAAGGGCAACTTCAAGCTCGACCCCAACTTCAAGGTTAAGGACCTCGAAGGCAATGTTGTCAATTGGTATCCTCGCGCTGCCGATGTGGCCGACTTCAACCAAGACGGCCTGCCCGATATTGTAACCATTGGATGGAGTGCGGTAGACGGCAACCGCCAAGCCAACTGCGGAGTACTCATCAACCAGGGCGACGGCACCTTCAAGAATGTTCTCGAGAAAGGCGTTATTGGCAATGGCGATGTCGACTTCGAGATGGCTCTATGTACCGTACGTGCCTACGACCTCAACAAGGACGGTTATCCAGACATTCTCCTTCAGGGCAACGTCGACAATGCCGACGCCAAGGCCACAACAGCAGGTGGTGTAGAGGTAGGCCGTACATTTATGGCATTGCAGAACGTAGGTCCAATGGACGACGGCTCGGCAGCTTTCTTTGATATGGAGCTTGGTACCGGCGTGTCTCACCAGATGGGCAACGGCAACTTTGCCGTAGCCGACTTCAACAATGATGGCACACCCGACATCTTCGTTACCGGCGAATCGCCTGACGACGCACGTCCAGCCGGCGAGTGGGGCTTTTACCCTCAGTTGCTCATCGGCAAGATAACCAAGGGCGACGGCAACGAGGTTTCTTACACCGACAACACATCCTTCGTGGCTCGTGCCAAGGACATCCGTCCGCTCAACAGCAACAACGTAGGCATACGCGCCATCGACTATAACGGCGACGGTTTCTACGACCTCTTCCTCGATGGTTGGACTGTGGATATGCTTGACGGCAGCGATAACACACAGGCAGGTTGGTTCTTGCCAGGTTCGGCAGCCGGACTTACATCTTATACACGCATCCCGGGCGCATCAGAGCAAGGCATCTTCTTCTTCGACAATGGTGTAGAGAACGCTCTTAACTATGCCTTTACCGGATATCATAGCGACAAGACCTACTTCGACGACGAAACCGCCATTAAGCAGGGACGTTCTATGGTGTTTACCAAGAACCCTTGGTCGGTAGCCACACGTCCAGACGCTCCTACCGCTCCAACAGCCAAGGTCGATGCCAACAGCGTTAGCCTCTCTTGGACACCAGCTTCTTCGGCTATGAAGAATGTCACCTACGAGTTCTATCTCAAGAACAAGCAGACCGGCAAGTTCTACAACAACGTATGCTCATTCGTTGGCGGCGAGCGCGACGGACAGCGCAAGGTGCTCCGCGAAGGCAATGCCTACATGAACACAGCTCTTACCATCAACAATCTGCCAGAGGGCACATACGAGTGGGGTGTACAGACTGTCAATGCTGCATTTGTCGGTTCTACATTCGCTAAGGGTGACGACATTGTTATCGGCAATGGTGCTACCGGCATCAACAATGCCACATCTACAAAGAGCAACAGCGTAGAGGTAGCTCGCTACAACCTCAGCGGACAGGCTGTAACAAAGTTGCAGAAGGGCGTCAACCTCGTACGTATGAGCGACGGCAGCGTTAAGAAGATGATTGTTGTAAAATAAATAGTAACATTAGGTTTGTATGAAGAAGATATCATTATCGATAGTCTTCCTGCTACTTTCCCTTGCGTCAACGACAAAGGCTCAGAGCGTGATTGCTGTTCAGATAGAACAGCATCCGCCCTTGGGCGTTGTCGCCGACAACGTGCAAGTGGAGATGCCGGCAGGCGGAATGACATTAGGAAGCAGTGTTAGTGTCAACGGGGGCGACGGCACCTACACTTATAGTTGGACCAATGCCAATGGCGATGTTCTTGGAACCGAACCCACATTGGCTATAACCAAAGAGGGCGACTACTATCTCGCCGTAACCGACGCAAGCGGATGCACCGTAAGCGTCAAGTTTACAGCTTCTAATTCCACTGGCATAGAGTCGTTACAGCAAGGTCCATTCTCGCTTACCGCCACCGACGGCACACTCAACATCGTCTCTATCAAGCCTTTGAGAAGCGTTCGCATCGTTGCAGCCAACGGACAACTCGTTGCCAACACCAAGCTTTCTACAGCTACCAAGCATACCTCCCTGTCCACAGCGTCATTCTCAAGCGGCGTATACCTCGTTGGCTGTGTCTTTGACGACAACACCGAGACTGTGAAAAAAATAACTATTAAGTAAACAAAACTATTCGACATGAAGTACATCAGAAGCCTGACTGTTGCCATGCTGTTAGCCTGCTCATTGGGAGCAGTGGCAGACGAGGCGACGACAACATACGCCCGAAGCGGTATGAGCACCACTCTC
>USCM01000130.1 GCA_900553155.1 uncultured Prevotella sp.
TCCGCCAGCACCACAGCCGGGTTGTTTACAAGAGCGCGCGCCACTGCCACACGCTGCTTCTCGCCACCCGACAGCTCGGCAGGCTTGTGCGAGGCACGGTCGGCAAGGTTCATAAACTCGAGCAGCTCCATGGCACGTTGGCGAGCCTCCTTGGTGCTCTTGCCGGCTATGAAAGCCGGAATCATAATGTTTTCAAGAGCCGTAAACTCAGGCAATAGCTGATGAAACTGAAACACAAAGCCAATATGCAGGTTGCGGAAGTCGCTCAGTTTCTTGGTGCTAAGAGAGCCAACGTCCACCCCGTCTACCACAACAGAGCCGCTGTCGGCACGGTCGAGCGTACCCATAATTTGCAGCAGAGTGGTCTTGCCGGCACCACTGGGGCCTACGATGCTCACCACCTCGCCCTTGTTGATGTGCAGGTCGATGCCCTTAAGCACCTGCAGCGAGCCGAAACTCTTTGTTATACCTTTGATGTCTATCATATTATATCTTTTTACTTCCTAATCAATTTCTTTTTAATCCACTTGTTCAGCGTCTCGTATGCACTCATGTCCTCAGTGTGCTGTGGCTGTGCAAACGTCATCTCCTCCATAGCGTCGCCGTGCTGGTCGGGGAAGATAATCATGATGTTCTTGCCCGAGAAGTGGCGTTGTATCTCGTCCGGCAGTCGCTCCAAGGCATTCTTGAACGACACCGTACCCTTGCGCGCCGTAATGATGATGAAGAGCTGGTCGTCGGCAACGGTAGCTGCGATGTTGGGCATCTCTGCCCAATGCACCATCGTCGTGAACGACACCCTCATCTGCTGATGCTTGTTGCGCACATACTGCTCGATAAGCGGCAGCACATCCTCGCGTCCGTAGAACTCGGTATGACACTCCATATTGACAGCCATGCGGCACAACCGCTCCATCCAGCGGTAGAAGCCAGGCTCAAACTGAGCCCTCGACGGCACCGCCACCTTGATGCGGCGTATTGTGGAGAGGGGCTGCTTGAGGCGCGCCATTATTATCTGCGAGTTCAGTCCGTTGAACAGGCTCTGGTGGAAAGCGCCCCAAAACTTCTGCGACACCTCCGGGTGCATGTGCATGCCTATAAGCACCTCCGTAGCCCTGAACTCCTTAAAGGCATGCCTAATGCCGTTGGCTATGTTGGCAGCCACACGCACCTGCGTCTGCATCGACATGTCGGCAGCCGCCGCATACTTAGCCATGCGGTCGAGCAAATGCTGTCCCTGCTCCTGGTTGCGCAGCATGTCGTCGTCGTCGTACACCACGTTGAGGCCCACAAGAGCCGTGGTGTTCTTGGGGTTGCGCATCATCATCGCCACGTTTACAAGACGCTGGGCATACTCGGGATACTTCATCGGTATCAGTATCTTCTCGTCCTGGTTCGCCGTCTGGTCGTTGTCGGTGGGCATCTCCTTGTCGCGCAGCGTTATCTGCTGTGCCGAGCGCTCCGTCATCATCGACGAAATGATGCACGTAAAGAGAATCATCACCACCACAGCGTTGAGCATATCGTCGGTGATTAGAGGCACACCAGGCTCTATCTCTATCCTCATGCCAATCATAAGCATGGCTATGGCGCCAGCGGCATGAGCCGACGTAAGGCCAAACATCATATTGCCCGACGATACAGGCAGCTTGAACAGCAGTGCCGCAACGTACGCTGCAATAGCCTTGCCCAATGTTCCGAGACCCGTGATGCACAGCACCACCATAATGATGTTGCCCCCGTCAAACAGCACCCTTACGTTGATAAGCATGCCCACACCTATAAGGAAGTAGGGTATGAAGAGCGCATTGCCTATAAACTCGATGCGGTTCATAAGCGGCGATACGTGCGGTATGTAGCGGTTGAGAATCAAGCCCGACAGAAAGGCGCCTATAATGCCCTCCAGTCCGAGTGCCTCGCCGAACGACGCACTCATAAACAGCATCGACATAACGAAGATAAACTGCATCACGGCGTCGCTGTATCGGCGCAGAAACCAACGTGCCAAGCGCGGGATTACCAGTGCCAACACCACACAATATGCCACAAACTTGCCCACAAACATCAGCCAGAACAGCACACCGGCATTGCCCTTGTACGATTCGACGATAGCCGCCAGTATCACAAGTGCCAACAGCAGAGCCAGCATCGACGAGCCGACGCTAAGCGTTACGCTCGGTTTCTTCTGCAATCCGTATCGTCCCACGATGGGGTAGGCTATGAGCGTGTTGGACGCCATGATGCATCCAAGCAGCAGAGAGGCAAACTGCGAGTAGTGCAGCACGGCGATGCAGCCAATGTATGTCAGCAAGAAAGGCACACCACAGGTTAGCACTCCGAAGATGCCAAACCTCTTTGAGTTGCGCTTTACACCCTCCATATCCATCTCGAGCGAAGCAAGGAACATGATGTAGTAGAGACCCACCTTGCCGAAAAGCTCAAACGAGTCGTCGCGCACCAACACGTTGAAGCCATACTTGCCCACTGCCACACCAGCCAGCACCATTCCGATGATGTGCGGAATACGGAGCTTGCCCATGATGATAGGGGCAAAGAGGATGATGAGCATAACCACGAAGAATATCAGGGTGGGGTCGGTTATGGGGAAGTAACTGGCAATGTTGGTCATAAGTTGTTGGTTTGTATTTGTCGATGTGTATAGGGGCGCTTGCTTTTACTGACTGCAAAGGTACTGAAAATTTAATCAAAGAAGCGGTGCTTTCTCCCATTTATTTTGTATTTTTGCAAGTGCTATATACATAATACGTAGACAAATACAACAAAAGAATATGAAGATACTAACAGGAGCCCAAATAAGAGAGCTCGACAAATACACTATTGACCACGAGCCAATAGCCTCTATCGACCTTATGGAGCGTGCCGCACGTGCCATAACACAGGCCATAACAACACGCTTCGAAGCCTCTACGCCGGTGGTGGTGTTTGCCGGACCGGGCAACAACGGTGGCGACGCTCTCGCCGTATCGCGCATGCTGGCAGAGAAGGGGTATGTGGTAGACGTATACCTGTTTAATATACACGGCACATTGTCGGACAACTGCGAGAAGAACCGCGACCGTCTGAAGGGCGAGGGACTGGTACACTCGTTTGTAGAGGTAACGTCCAACTTCGACCCTCCAAAGCTTACACAGCAGACACTTGTGGTTGACGGACTCTTCGGCTCGGGTCTTAACAAGACTCTTACAGGCGGATTTGCCTCGCTCGTTAAGTATATCAACCAGTCGACGGCACGTGTCGTAAGTATCGATATGCCGTCGGGACTTATGGCAGAGGACAACTCAAGCAACAACCCGGCTGCCATCATACGTGCCGACCTCACGCTTACGCTTCAGTTTAAGAAGCTCTCGATGTACTTTGCCGACTGCCAGCAGTATCTTGGCAAGGTTCAGGTGCTTGACATACGTCTGTCTAAAGAATACGTCAAGAGCATCCCGTCGCCATTCTCTATCATCGACGCCGAGTACATCAGGCAGAATATGCTAACCCGCGACGACTTCGCCCACAAGGGCACAATGGGCAACGCCTTGCTCATTGCCGGTACCGAGGGTATGGCTGGAGCAGCCATTCTTGCATCTAAGGCATGTATGCGCAGCGGTGTGGGCAAGCTTACCGCCCTCACACCACGCTGCAACACCACAATAATGCAGATAGCCGTGCCAGAGGCTGTGCTTGCCATCGACCAGGAAAACTACTACTCGGAGGCTGTTGCTGCCGACGAGTTCGACGCTGTGGGCATTGGTCCGGGCCTTGGCAAGCAGGAGGGTTCGGCTTTGGCGCTGATGTCGCAGTTGCAGCAGACCCAATGCCCCGTGGTGCTCGATGCCGATGCCTTGAATATGCTCGGCTCTCACGGCACGTGGATTAGTCAGCTGCCCGACAACATGATTCTTACACCGCATCCCCACGAACTCGACCGCCTGGCATCCACAACCTGCCACAGCGACAGCGAGCGTCTGTCCGTAGCACGCGATATGGCTGAGAGTCTGCGTGCGTACATCGTGCTCAAGGGCCACTACACAGCCCTTTGTCTGCCCGACGGCAGCGTGGTGTTCAACACCACCGGCAATTCGGGCATGGCTACGGCAGGTAGCGGCGACGTGCTCACGGGCATCATCACTGGCTTGCTGGCACGTGGCTACTCGCGCAAGAACGCATGCCTCACGGGTATATATCTGCACGGACTGGCTGGCGACATAGCCGCCGCACGTGTGGGCAAGGAGTGTATGGTGGCAAGCGACATCATTGCCGCGCTGCCCGAGGCATTCAAGGCGATGTACTAACAGTGGCTTTGCCGCTTGTTATTTGAGCAAACCTATTTTAACGATCACAACAACGAAATATGAAGAAGTTATTATCATCAATATTCCTCTCGGCTCTTGCCGCTACATCGGCAATGGCTGGAGGCGAGAAGCAGGTGGACGGATTGGACTATTATCTGCCTAAGACAGCCGTGCGCATGCAGGTACTTGTAGAGAAGACGGCGATGAAGCCGGGACAACTTGCCGACTACTCCGAGCTTTACTTCAAGAAGCCGGCTGCCACAACACCGCAGACCACATACCGCATTGTGGGCATCAGCTTCACATCGGAGGGTCAGCCCGACGCCGACAAGAAGTTTACGGTGGCTGTAGACAAGAAGCACAGCATCTTCACAATCGACTGCGCACCCAACGGTGTGCTGCGCGCCATCAACGCCAAGGGCAAGACAGTGGCTCGCCCCAATGCCTTCCGTGCTGCGCCAAAGGCGGCTCCGCTCAATCCTCGCGACTATATGAGCCAGGACATCCTCGCCGCTGCCAATCTGCCTAAGATGGCTCAGCTTGTGGCGCAGGAGGTATACGACATACGCGACTCGCGCAACCAGCTATCGCGTGGCGAGGCAGACAATATGCCTAAGGACGGCGAGCAGCTGCGCCTTATGTACCGTCAGCTCGACACACAGGAGCGCGCGCTTATGCAGCTCTTCACCGGAACGGTGTCTACCGACACCACGGAGACGGTGCTTACTTTTGTTCCGCAGCCCGCCGAACAGCGCCGGGTGCTCTTCCGCTTCTCCAAGCGCTTCGGCCTTACTACCGCCGACGACTTCTCTGGAGAGCCTTTCTACCTCAACGTCGAGAACGAGGGCATCATTGCCGACGTGCCTGCCGACGCCTCAAAGGCAGACAAGGAGAAGGACGACTTCCTTCTTGGCGTGAACCTTCCTGGCAAGATTCGCCTCACCATAGCCAAGGCAGACGGCACACCCGTGGCGTCGTACGAGACGGATGCAGCCCAGTTTGGCAGAGTGGTGATGCTCAATGGCGCCCTCTTCGGCAAGAAGTTCACCTCCGACATCGTGCTCGACCCAACAACCGGAGCTGTTGTTGAGCTTAAGACACAGCCGTTGGATTAATAAATAAAATATAACGTTATGGCAAATCACACTAATAGAAAATATCCTGTAGGCATACAGTCGTTTACGGAGATAAGAGAGCAAGGCTACTTGTACGTAGACAAGACCGACATAGTGTGGAATCTTGTCAATAACGGAAAGAAATACAACTACTTAAGTAGACCTCGCCGTTTCGGCAAGTCGGTGCTCGTAGACACGCTTCAGGCTTATTTTGAGGGAAGGCGCGAGCTGTTTGAGGGGTTGCGCATAATGCAACTTGAGAAGCATTGGACTTGCCGCCCGGTGGTAAGGCTTGACATGAGCAGTGCCGGGGCAGAAGCCGACAGCATTAAAGCCTATCTTGATGATGTGTTTCATCAGTATGAGCTTAAGTACGATGTCGAGGTGCGTCCGCTTGCCTCGCTTGCTGTCCGACTGAAGAACATTATTGGCACAGCTTATGAGCGAACCGGCGAGAAGGTTGCCGTGCTT
>USCM01000131.1 GCA_900553155.1 uncultured Prevotella sp.
CCAGATAACCGATGCCATCAAGCACTACTGGAAGTACGGCCTGTTCTCGGAGGTGTCTATTTCGGTCGACTCGCTTGTGCACGACAAGGCTTACCTGCACATCCACTTGCAGATGCGCCCACGTGTGTCAACCATCAACTACGTCGGACTGAAGAAGTCGGAACGCACCGACATGGAGGAGAAGCTCGGACTGCTTAAGGGCGCGCAGATAACGCCCAACATGATAGACCGCGCCAAACTGCTCGCCAAGAAGTACTTTGACGATAAGGGCTTCAAGAATGCCGACATACAGATAGTGCAACGCGACGACGTGACACAGAAAAACCAGGTTATTCTTGATGTCATCATCGACAAGAAGGAGAAGATGAAGGTGCGCACCATCACCATCGACGGCAACAAGGCTCTTAGCGACGGCAAGATCAAGGGTGGACTCTTGCGCAAGGGCGCCTTTGCCAAGACACACGAGGCAGGCACACTTGGCTCCTTCCTCAAAGCCAAGAAGTATACCCCCGAACGCTGGAAGGCCGACAAGCAGAAGCTTATCGACAAGTACAACGAGAATGGCTACCGCGACGCCGTCATCGTGAGCGACTCGGTGTGGAACGTAGACAACAAGCACGTTAGCATCTACATCAAGGTAGACGAAGGCAAGAAATACTACGTGCGCAACATACGCTGGGTGGGCAACACCATATACAACTCGGACTACCTCTCTGCCGTGCTCGGCATGAAGAAGGGCGACGTGTACAACCAGAAGCTCATGAACAAGCGCCTCACAGAGGACGACGATGCCGTGGGCAACAACTACTGGAACAACGGATACATGTTCTACTCGCTGCACCCTACAGAGGTGAACATCGTGGGCGACTCTATCGACCTCGAGATGCGTATCTTCGAGGGACCTCAGGCTCACGTCAACCACGTGCGCATCAACGGCAACGACCGCCTCTACGAGAATGTAGTGCGCCGCGAGCTGCGTACCAAGCCGGGCGACCTCTTCTCTAAGGAGTCGCTGCAACGCTCGGTTCGTGAGATAGCGTCAATGGGCCACTTCGACCCCGAGAAGATTGTGCCAGACCCAAAGCCAGACCCAGAGAACGGTACGGTGGACATCAACTACAACCTCGAGCAGAAGTCGAACGACCAGATTGAGTTCTCGCTCGGTTGGGGACAGACTGGCGTGATAGGCCGCATCGGATTGAAGCTCAACAACTTCTCTATGCGCAACCTCTTCAACAAGAACAAGGAGCACCGTGGCATCATGCCTATCGGCGACGGCGAGGTGCTGTCGCTCGGAGCACAGACCAACGGTACCTACTACCAGTCGTACAACGCTTCCTACTCTACCAACTGGTTTGGAGGCAAACGCCCGATACAGTTCTCGGTTGGAGCCTACTTCTCTAAGCAGACCGACGTGTCGAGCAACTACTACAACAGTGGCTACTTCAACAACTACTACAACTATATGTACGGCTACGGCAACTATGGCGGCTACAACAACTACGAGTCGTTCTACGACCCCGACAAGTATGTCAAGCTGTTCGGTCTGTCGCTTGGATGGGGCAAGCAGCTGCGCTGGCCAGACGACTACTTCCAGCTGTCGCTCTCGCTGTCGTACACACGCTATATGCTGAAGAACTGGAGCTACTTCCTCATGACCAACGGAAACTCTAACAACCTCAACCTCAGCATCCAGCTGTCGCGTACATCTACCGACAACCAGCTCTTCCCACGCCGTGGCTCAGAGTTCCAGGCATCGGTAACGATTACCCCGCCATGGTCGGCATGGGACGGCAAGGACTACGAGCACCTCGCCACCAACTCTAAGTCGGCTACCTACAACAAGGAGCAGCAGGAGAAGTATCGCTGGGTAGAGTATCACAAGTGGAAGTTCAAGGGCCGCACCTTCACCGCCCTCACCGGTGGTCAGAAGTGTCTTGTGCTTATGACACGTGTCGAGTTTGGATTGCTCGGCTCTTTCAACAAGTGGAAGAAGTCGCCGTTCGAAACCTACTACATGGGTGGTGACGGTATGTCGGGCTACTCTACATCATACGCCGAGGAAACCATCGGCTTGAGAGGTTACGAGAATGGCTCGCTCACACCTTACGGCTACGAGGGCTATGCCTACGACCGCATGTCGCTTGAGCTTCGCTATCCGTTCCTCCTTGGCAACACCACTATCTACGGCCTCGGCTTCGTTGAGGGTGGTAACGCCTGGACCGAGACCAAGAAGTTTAACCCGTTCGATATGAAGCGCTCTGCCGGTGTAGGTGTGCGCATCTTCCTCCCGATGGTGGGCCTTATGGGTATCGACTGGGCTTACGGCTTCGACAAGGTGTTCGGCACAAGAGGCGGAGCACAGTTCCACTTCATCCTCGGACAGGAATTCTAACAGCTCTCGGCTGTTAGAATTTTGAGTTAGGAGTTTTGAATTTTGAATTGTCGGCATGGAGCCGATTAGGAATTGTTCAATTTTGAATTAAGAATTAGGTTATGAAGAAATTAATGCTGATATGCCTCTTTGCCATTACGGCACTGACGGCAAGCGCACAGAAGTTTGCGCTCCTCGACATGGAGTACATCCTTAAGAACATACCAGCCTACGAGCGTGCCAACGAGCAGCTCAACCAGGTGTCGAAGAAGTGGCAGGCAGAGGTGGAGGCACTCAACACAGAGGCGTCCACAATGTACAAGAACTACCAGAACGAGATGGTGTTCCTCTCTGCCGAACAGAAGAAGACACGCCAAGAGGCCATAATGAAGAAGGAGAAGGACGCGAGCGACCTCAAGCGCAAGTACTTCGGACCGGAGGGCGAGCTCTTCAAGAAGCGCGAGAGCCTTATGTCGCCTATACAGGAGGAGATATACACCGCCGTCAAGGAGATATCCGAGCTGCGTGGCTACTCGCTTGTGCTCGACCGCGCGTCGGACACCGGCATAATCTTCGGTTCGCCTAAGATAGATATCAGCAACGAAGTGTTGCAGAAGTTGGGATACGGGAATTAGAATTAGGAGTTTTGAATTAGGAATTAGGAGTTGTCGGCTTACAGCCGATGACGAATTTAAGAGTTTTGAATTGGTTGGCAATTCAATGCTCGACACCTAACAATAGTTTAAGATAATATTAACAATAAAATAACAAACAAGAAAACAATGAAAAAGCTTATTTTAATGCTTATGCTGTGCATGCCATTGGCAACATTCGCACAGAAGTTCGGACACGTCAATGCACAGGAAATCATGCAGTCGATGCCTGAGTTTATCAAGGCACGCGGCGAGGTAGAGGCAGCTGCCAAGCAGTACGACAACGACCTCAAGGCTATGCAGGACGAGTTGCAGCGCAAGGCTCAGGACTACGACAAGAGCGCCTCAACAATGAACGAGACAAAGAAGAAGGAGACAGAGGAATCGCTCCAGCAGATGTACCAGAAGATACAGCAGACAGCCCAGGACAACCAGCAGGCTCTCAGCAAGCTGCAGCAGGAAAAGATTGGCCCTATCACCAACAAGCTTGTAGAGGCTATCAAGGCTGTAGGCAAGGCTGGCGGCTATGTGTACATCATGGACGTAACAAGCGGCATACCTTACATCAGCGACACACTGAGCAAGGACGTTACAGCTGAGGTTAAGGCCCAGCTCAACAAACCCACAGCTGCTACAAAGAAGTAAGTTAGCTGTACGGGATGTTTTAAATCCATCTATTTTGGGGGAGGTACGGCAAGTGATTGTCATGCTCCCCCGTTTTGTTTTATACTAACACCACCATTATATGAAGAAGCTTTTATTTGTATTCCTTATGTTTGTGCTCCCTCTTGCAGCGAGCGCACAAGTGCGTATGGGCTACTTCAGCTACAACGCCATACTGACATCCATGACCGACTATCAGCTTGCCAAGCGCAGCGTGGACGACCTGCGCCTTAAGTATGATGCCGAGATGAAGCGCTCTGAAAAGGAGTTTAACGACAAGTACGAGGAGTTTCTTGAGGTTCAGCGCGACCTTGTGCCGTCTATCCTGCGCAAGCGCCAGGCAGAGCTTCAGGAGCTTATGGAGAAGAACACCGCCTTCAAGAACGACGCCCTGCGCCTCTTGGAGCAGGCGGAGACCGACGCCTTAGCTCCAGTAAAGCGCAAGCTCAACGAGGCTGTGGCCCGCGTTGGCAAAGAGCATGGCTACATCCTTGTGCTCAACACCGACAACGACGCTTGCCCGTATATCGACCCCGAGCTGGGCGAGGATGCCACGGAGGCAATAAAAGAAGCAATAAAATAATGACAACAATGAACTTTCCGAAATCTCCCGGTCCAATCGGAGTATTCGACTCCGGTTACGGCGGACTGACCGTGTTGCACGGCATACGGCAGTTGCTGCCGCAGTACGACTATATGTACCTTGGCGACAATGCGCGCGCGCCCTACGGCTCACGCTCGTTTGAGGTGGTATACCAGTTTACGCGTCAGGCGGTGCTGAAGCTGTTTGCCATGGGTTGCCATCTCGTTATACTTGGCTGCAACACGGCATCGGCTAAGGCTCTGCGCACCATTCAGCAGCGCGACCTGCCGCAGCTCGACCCTTCGCGCCGCGTGCTCGGCATCATTCGCCCTACGGCAGAGGTCATAGGGTCGCTCACGCGCTCGCGCCACGTGGGTGTGCTGGCTACGGAGGGCACGATAAAGAGTCAGTCGTACGCGTTGGAGATTAAGAAGCTGTTTCCGGATATCGAGGTGTCGGGAGTGGCTTGTCCGCTGTGGGCGGCTATTGTGGAGGCTGGCGAGGCCGACTCGCCCGGTGCCGACTACTTCGTAAAGAAGCGCATCGACCAACTGATGCGCAAGGACCCCGACATCGACACCATCATCCTTGGCTGCACCCACTACCCCCTGCTTATGTCGTCGGTGGTGAAGAACATCCCCGACGGGGTGCGCATCATGTCGCAGGGCACATACGTGGCTGAGTCGCTGCAGAACTACCTGGAGCGTCATCCCGAAATGGAAAGCAACATCACCAAGGGCGGCACCTGCCGATACCTTACCACGGAGAGCGAGGAGAGGTTCAGCGAGACGGCACGCATATTCCTGCATGAGGACGTTATGGTGAACCATGTAGACTTGACGGATTAGGGCTGATATATGTTCGTGTAATGGACGTATAATGTTTAGGCGACCGCCCCTCTTGTACTTGTGGTTCCTTTGTTTATAGCTCTCACGGATCTCAGAAATGATTGCTTGCGTCGCCGAAGGCGGCGAATTATGCTTAACCTCGGGTTCCCTACGCTCACCCGAGGTTAAGCATAATTCGCCGCCTTTGGCGACGCTACACAAGCAATCATTTCTGTGCCGTCTGTCGTATGACGCGCAGCGTCTATACGCTCTGTGGATTCGAGAAAAATAAGCCCGTAGGCTTCTGTGTAGTCTGTGAGTTCTGTGGGAACTACAAGTAAAGGGCAGTTTGTATTACTCCATTATTTGTTGAACAAAAAGTTTGTTTGAAGAAATTAAGTGCCAATGTGCCATGTTTTCGTCTACCACATTGATATACAGATAGTTAAAGGCTGTCACATATAGATCTGTATAGTGGTGATGTAGCAGGGCATCTGCCAGATGTATGCTATGCATCTGCCAGGTGTCCGCGAGAGGTCTGCCATGTGTCGTTATCTCGGCTTGGTAATGGAGTTACCGAGCCTTTGTAATGATGCGATACTGCCTTTATAACGCCACAATCCAGCCTTGCTTGCGGTATCTGTAGGAGGTCCTCGCTTGCCTGAGGGTGTGTCAAAAGTCGCAAGTGGCACGCCCCGAAGGGGCAGAAGCTCATAGGAGGGCGTGTCAAAACTCTCTTATTCTAAAAAAATCACAAAGCCCTGACTTTCAC
>USCM01000132.1 GCA_900553155.1 uncultured Prevotella sp.
AGATTGTTCCTAACGTTTCTGCAGCTCTCGGTGTTGAGGTTAAGTTTGCCAAGGATTGCGGCAACGCTTCTGAGGAGGCTGCTGCTTTGAAGCCGGGCGAGGCTCTGCTTCTTGAGAACCTCCGCTTCTACCCAGAAGAGGAAGGCAAGCCAGTTGGCGTAGAAAAGGGCACACCTGAGTTCGACGCTGCAAAGAAGGAGATGAAGGCTCGTCAGCAGGAGTTTGCTAAGAAGCTCGCTTCTTATGCCGACTGCTACGTAATGGACGCCTTCGGTACTGCTCACCGCAAGCACGCTTCTACAGCTGTTATCGACGAGTACTTCGACAAGGACCACAAGATGCTTGGCTACCTTATGGAGAAAGAGGTAAAGGCTGTTGATGCTGTCCTCGGCAACATCAAGCGTCCTTTCACAGCCATTATGGGTGGTTCTAAGGTATCTACTAAGATTGGCATCATCGAGAACCTCCTTACAAAGGTAGACAACCTCATCCTCTGCGGTGGTATGACATATACCTTCTCTAAGGCTCTTGGTGGAAAGATTGGTATGTCTATCTGCGAGGATGACAAGCTCGACGTTGCTCTCGACGTAATCAAGAAGGCTAAGGAGAATGGCGTAAACCTCGTTCTCGGTACCGACTCTATCTGCGGTGACGACTTCAAGAACGACTGCAACACACAGGTTTGTCCTTCAAACGCTATTCCTGATGGTTGGGAAGGTATGGATGCAGGTCCTGATACACGCAAAGCTTTCGCTGCTGCTATCAAGGGCGCTAAGACCATCCTTTGGAACGGTCCTGCTGGCGTATTCGAGTTCGACAACTTCGCAGGTGGCTCAAAGGCTATTGCCGACGCTATCGCCGAGGCTACAAAGGAGGGCGCTTTCTCACTCATCGGTGGTGGCGACTCTGTAGCTTGCATCAACAAGTTCGGCTTGGCCGACCAGGTTTCTTACATCTCAACAGGTGGTGGCGCTCTTCTTGAGGCTATCGAGGGTAAGGTTCTCCCAGGCGTAGCTGCTATTGAGGCTTAATTCCAATATGCTATAAACTATCAGTAAAGACTCTGACGAGTATTTGCTGTAGCATACATACAAATAGGATTTTATCTTTTAAAAAAAGGTGAAATCCTATTTTTTGTGATATTAAAATGCTAACTTTGCAATAATAATACATACAACAATGGCAAAGATTAAAATCGAAACACCTAAGGGCGACATCATCGTGCGCCTTTACGACGAGACCCCTAAGCATCGCGACAACATCCTTAAGCTCGCAAAGGAGGGATATTACGACGGCACACTGTTCCACCGTGTCATCAAGGACTTTATGATTCAGGGTGGCGACCCCGACAGCAAGGGTGCACCAAAGGGCAAGCATCTCGGTGCTGGCGGTCCCGACTATACGATAGAAGCCGAAATCAACCCACAGTTGTTCCACAAGCGCGGTGCCTTGTGTGCCGCACGTCTTGGCGACGAGGTCAATCCCAACAAAGAGTCAAGCGGCAGCCAGTTCTACATTGTATGCGGCGAGGTGTACAAGCCAGCACAGCTTAAGCAGATGGAGAAGCAGATGAAGCAGAACCAGGTAACAATAACCTTCAACGACCTCGTTACCTATCACAAGGACGAGATTATGGATATGCGCCGCAACCGCGACCGTGCCGGTCTTCAGGATATGCAGGATCGTCTGATGAAGGAGGCACAGGACATCTGCAAGGCAAACCCTGTTGGATTCAGCGACGAGCAGACCGAGGCTTATACCACCATTGGCGGCACTCCCTTCCTTGATGGCGAGTACACCGTTTTCGGTGAGGTAGAACAGGGGCTTGACGTTGTCAACGCCATCAACGATGTAGACACCGACAATGCCGACCGTCCTACCGACGACCTTACAATGAACGTAAGCATCATAGAAGAGTAGAGCCAATGTTCAGCAAAGACTCTGTAGAATCGGCCTACTGCTTCATTCATCAGAAATGGAGAGTATACAAATTCTCAACTATGGACTGGCAGAAAGACGATATTGAATACGCAATATCGTCTTATGTCGTTGATATGGACAAGGAACTCTATGCCAAAATAGCAATGGGCAAGCCCGACTTCCTTACCGACCACAAGACGTTTGCTACAGATATGCAGAATGCCGAGCAACGTCTTGAGCAACTACTTGATGTATAAAGACCCTAAATACCTACTATGACCAACCCTCACGCCCTAACCATATACAAGGCAAGTGCCGGTAGCGGAAAGACATTTACACTTTCCGTAGAATACATAAAGCTTCTTATCATGGACCCGCAGAGCTATCGCTCCACACTTGCGGTTACCTTTACCAACAAGGCTACGGAGGAGATGAAGCTACGTATCCTTAGCCAATTATATGGTATATGGAAACTTTTGCCCGACTCGAAGAGTTATATCGACAAGATTAAAGCCGACCTCGACGTTACCGAAGAATTTATGTCCGAGCGTGCCGGTATAGCCCTTAAAAACATTGTTCACAACTACAGCTACTTCCGCATCGAAACCATCGACTCGTTCTTTCAGAGCGTGTTGCGCAATCTTGCTCGCGAACTCGACCTTACTGCCAACCTGCGCATCGAGCTTAACGACTATCAGATAGAACGCAACGCTGTGGACGAGCTTATCGATGAGCTTGGCGAGAAGGACGAGTTGCTGGGATGGATAATGGACTACATACGCGAGAACATTGACGACGACAAGAACTGGAACGTCATCGGACAAATAAAGAAGTTCGGTGAGAACATATTCAGGGAGTTTTACAAGACCAACAGCAAGCAGCTCAACAAGAAACTTCTTGAAAAAGGTTTCTTCAAGCAATACACCGCCAAGATGCGCCAGATACGCAACGAGGCAGAAGAGAAGATGCAGAACGAGGCAAAGATGTTCTTCTCCGCGCTCGACAACAACGGCGTAAGCATACAGGATCTGAGCTACGGCAAGAGCGGACCGGCAGGCTACTTTGTCAAGCTGCAAGCCGGCATATACGACGAGAGCATAATTACGGGCAGAGTAAGAAAAGCCATAGACGAGGCTGGAGCCGACAAATGGGTTAAGAAAACGTCGCCAGACGAGCTGCGCCAATTTGCCGAATCTACCCTCTCGCCAATGCTATGCCATGCCGAAGACGTACGCCAAAAAAGCTGGTATCTATACGAGTCGGCTGTGCTCACCTTGCGCCACCTCAACCAGCTGCGCCTTCTCAACAGCATAGAGAAGAAGGTACGCGAGATGAACGTAGAGGCCAACCGATTTCTCCTTAGCGACACCCACACCCTACTCCACTCGCTTGTAAAAGACACCGACTCGCCCTTCATATTCGAGAAGATTGGCACACACCTCGAAAACATTATGATTGACGAGTTTCAGGACACCAGCATCGTGCAGTGGCAAAACTTCAAGGTGCTTCTTGAAGAATGTATGAGCCACGGCGACGAGCAAGGCAACCTTATTGTGGGCGACGTTAAACAGAGCATATACCGCTGGCGCTCGGGCGACTGGCGTATGCTTAACAATATAGAACGCGAGTTTCCTGCCATGCGCAGCATGCTTGATGTCAAGACGCTCGACACCAACTACCGTTCCTCAAGACGTGTCATAACCTTCAACAACGCCTTCTTTACACGTGCAGCCGAGATTGAATACAACGAGCAGAAGAGCCTGTCGGCTACCGACAGCCAGCCACAAGCCAATGCCAATGCCAACCATTCTGCCGAGCAACTGAAAAAGGCATACTCGGACGTTGAGCAGAATGTGCCCCACTTCCGCAACGAGACGGGCTACGTAAGCATCGACCTGTTGCCACAGGAAGATTATCAGACAGTGGCACTCGAGCGCACTGGCGAAGCCGTGTCGCTGCTCCTCGATTCGGGTGCCAACTATTCGGACATAGCCATCATCGTACGCTCCAACAGCACCATACAGCTCATTGCCGAGTATTTTGCCAAGGAATTGCCCGATATCAAGCTTGTGTCCGACGAGGCTTTCCGCCTCGACAACTCCACAGCTGTCAACATCATCGTAAACGCGATGCACTGCCTTACCCACCCCGACGACGCTCTTGCCACAGCCTACATTGCCAAGGCATACCAAACCAGGGTGCTTGCAAAATCGGAAGCCGAGGTCAACAAGATGCTCGCAACACCCGAAGGCTTGCAAGGCGCACTGCCCAAGGAATTCATAGACCGGCAGCTCGACCTGCTGTCAATGCCTATATTCGAGTTGGCAGAGAAGCTGTACACCCTCTTCGGTCTCTCCGCCATCAAGGGCGAGGATGCCTATATATATGCGTTCTACGACAGCCTTACCAACTTTCTTACCAACAACACCGCCGACATCGACACCTTCGTAGCCGAGTGGAACGACAGTATCTGCTCGAAGACGATACAGGCAAGCGCCATTAACGGCATACGCCTCATAACCATCCACAAGAGTAAGGGTCTTGAGTTCGAACACGTCATCATACCATTCTGCGACTGGCGCATGGAGAAAGGCAACACTATATGGTGCTCGCCAGACGTGGCTCCGTTCAACGAGCTGCCCCTTGTGCCTGTCGACTTTAGCGCCAAGCAGATGATAGGCACCATATACGAAGCCGACTATGCCGAGGAGCACCTGCAAAACTGTGTAGACAACCTCAACCTTCTGTACGTTGCCTTCACCCGTGCTGCCTCAAGCCTGTTTGTCATAGCACGCCGCGGCACATCTGCCATGCGCTCGTTCGTTATCGAGCAAGCCGTTGCCGACATAACGCTCGAGGGCAGCAGCATCGACGGCGACCTTGACGACAAGAAGGCGGAGATACTCTTCACCTACGGACAACTCGAGATTCAGGAAGCCAAGGCTGCCAAGAAGTCGGCCAATATCTTTATGCCGCAGGTGCAAAATATAGACATCAGCATCGAGACCTTTGAGAGTCAAGCCGTCTTCAAACAGAGCAACAAGAGCCGCGAGTTTGTTGCTGACGTCGATGCCGACCCTTCCGACCTACAGCAAATGGCTTACATCAAGACGGGAAGAATTCTGCACTACCTCTTCTCCACCATCAACACCGTGGACGATGTGGACGCCAGCCTTGCCAAACTGGAGATGGAAGGCTTGCTTGCCGACAGCGACATAACCGCCGCCAAGCTAAAGACAATGCTCGACAAGAGATTCCAGAACAGGCAAGTGGCCGACTGGTTCTCGGGCAAGTGGACCCTGTTCAACGAGTGTACCATCCTCGACTACGACCCGCACGACGACAGCGTCAAGGAGCACCGACCCGACCGTGTTATGAAGAACGGCGACGAGGTGGTTATTGTCGACTTCAAGTTTGGCTCGCCCAAACCCGAGTATGTCGAACAGGTGCGCCGCTATATGGCCCTTACCAGGAGTATGGGCTACAGCAATGTAAGTGGATATCTATGGTTCGTTTATTCTAACAGAATAGAGCAAATATCTTAACAATGAGCAACATCAAGACATTTCTGGAGTTTGTCTCCGAAGACATCATAAACAAGTGGGGCACCGACCTCTCGCGCATTGCGGTGGTATTCCCCAACAAGCGTGCCGCCCTCTTTATGAACGAGCACCTGGCACGCTATGCCGGCAAACCTATATGGAGCCCGTCCTACATCACCATCAGCGACCTCTTTCGCCAGCACACGGCAAGAGCGGTGGGCGACCCCATCAAGCTTGTATGCGATTTGCACAAGTCGTTCGTCAAGTGTACGGGCATAGACGAGACCCTCGACCACTTCTATGGATGGGGACAACTGCTCATTACCGACTTCGACGACATCGACAAGAATATGGCTGATGCCGACAAGATATTCTGCAATCTTAAAGACATACACGAGCTTGACG
>USCM01000133.1 GCA_900553155.1 uncultured Prevotella sp.
GATCTACAAATTTTTCGTGCAATAGATTGGTTATCGCGAAGTTATGTTCTTCCAAAAGTTGATAACATTGTTTCTCGCCTTTGGCAAGAAGAAATTCTCCATAGCTCATAGGATACATATCTATCTCATTAACCTTGCCTACTGGATATGAAACATTATGATGCAACGAGATACCCAACAAGGAGCCAGCCACCACAATGTGATATTCGGGAGCATTCTCGCAGAAGTATTTCAACGCCTCAATGGCTTCGGGTATTTCCTGTACTTCATCTAAGATGATTAGTGTATCACCTGGAGTGATATCAACATGGATAATAGCGCTGAGAGAAACTATAATTCTCTCAACGTTAAAATCTTGCTTGAAAACTTGCTCAACCAGTTCGTTTTTACGACAAATAATATACGCCTCTTTAGCATATTCGCGTTTGGCAAACTCGCGCAAAGCCCATGTCTTTCCAACCTGTCTCGCCCCATTGACAATTAAAGGTTTTCTATCCTTACGCTCTTTCCACTCTTTAAATCGCTGTAATACAAGTCGTTCCATAATACACTTTACATTTTTCCGCACATAAAAATGGTTGCTACACACATTTTTCCGCACATATTTTGCATGCAAAGATACATTTTTCTGCAGATAAATAAAGAGTTATACCACACTTTTCGACACTTATTTTTATAAACTTAACATTTTACAGCGATAATTGCAGAACTACACATACGACGCAACTACCGCAAGTCAATCCTTAACGGCTGCACAGCTCCCTTGTACGTGCCGTCGGCATTAGCCACGGCAACGACCCAAGCGGTGAAACTACGGCGCGGATTGTCCCAACCTGCCTCGTAGGGATAAACCTCAAAGGTGGTGTCGTCCACCTTCTTTAGCGGTCCGCTTACCACCTCGATGTAAGGCTTCTTGGTGCCGTGAGCTGCAGCAACGTTGTTGTGCGAAGCATCTGTATAGACAGCCTTTAACAGGATGCGGATAGGCAGCTTAAGCGTAGGATTATCGGTAGAGCCGTTGGCATTATTCTTGGCTATCCTTATCTGCATACCGCCCTGCGCCTTCTCGTTAAAAGGAATCAACTTGCCTTGATACTCGAAGCCAACATACTGCACCCGCTTGCCTGCCGTCTCCTTGTAGCGTGCCTCAGTGAGCTGCGCCATCTCCTTGTCGAAATACCAAAAGGCATCGTGCTTGTCGCCCTTATACTGGGCATAAGGAGCAGGAGCGGGACGAGAGATGGATGCCGCCTCGGGAGCCTTGCCCTTGTCGGCACCGTCGGTACCAATCATGTCCGAGTGGAACCGCTCGGCAAGATAGCCGTCCTTAGGGTTGAGCTTGCGCAATGTGCCATCCTCGTTAAGTCGCTGTTGCAACGACTTCTCGATGAACTTGGCTATATAGTCGGCTGTACGGTCACCGCAGTCGAAGTGGCCTCTGCCCGTATCGCAAAGGAAGGAGATGCAACTCTCGTACATCATACGGAAGGCGAGGGCTGGGCGCACACGAGCCTCCCACCACTCATACTCGCCCTCAACCATCAGTCCTGGTATGCCGTCGATGTTGCGGTTGCGTCCCCACTCCACATTGGCAGCGCCATAGCCACAGAGGTTAGTGCGTGGAGCGTCGCCATGAAAGGATATGATGCACAGTGTGCGGTTGGCGTTCCATGCGGCAAAGTTCCATGGAAAGGTTGCCTGTGCCGAGTGTCCCAATGGGATGATTGGGGCTTTGGCAATCTCGGCATGTCCACTTTGGTCGGCAAGACACGGCATCAACGCCTCGAATATCTGCTGCGCACCCAACGTCGGGTCCCAGTTGTTGTTAAATGCAGGCGCCACCCATACCATAGCCACACCAAGCTTCTTCATCTTGGCTTGGAAGCGAGGGTTCTTGTAGATAGCCTCCTCCGTCATATTCTGCTGCGACAGAATGACGGCATTAACCTTCTTGCAGCCATCGGGCACCCAGAGATAAGCCACCGGGGCCTTGCCCGTCTCGTTGGAGATGTAGCCACGCAGCTCAACCGACCACTGATACATACCTGCCCCACCCACGCCAACGGCATAGGCGGCAGATGCCAAGACACCTTGCAGCACAAGGACTGCCGCAAGCACAAAGGAACGCGTAAACGTATAAGGCAAATGTTTCATATCTATAATATCGTATTTATTATAATTCGAACGGGAGCCAAAAGATACGTAAAAAGGATGGTGTGTCTTTTGCGGCTTTTGACACATCCTCCTTCGGCTTATTCTATTGAATTTGTGATATACACTTTAGTATTTAAACAAATCATCCATTGTTACCTCGCTTTGTATCATTCCGTATTGAGCATTCTTAACCAATCCATAAGTTGTAACGAATGTAAGATGAAGAGCCTTGTTCGTTCCTGTTACTTCACGAAACAACTCTCTCCTACTAACTATATGCTCAAGATAAGATGGAGTAATCTCAAAAGGCTTCATAGAGAACTTCATCTCGCAGAGGTTTATCGTTTGGTCGCGTCTGTCTATAACCAAATCTATTTGAGCGCCTTCACGTCTTTTGCCATCAGCATCTATGGAAGGAAGTGTAGCCCATGAGCAAACAGATGTCTGTACTCCATCTATACCTAAAGCCCATTTGATTTGCTTAATATGATGAAGACACACCTGCTCAAAAGCATAGCCACACCAAGCACGATGACTTGGGGAGTCGATAGCATCAGTCCAAAATCTATCGTCCATACCATTAGCGTCCTTAATATAACGAAGGTGGAACAATGAAAATAGATCGGTAAGTTGATAAATGGCTTCCCGTTGTCTTTTGTTAAACGAGGAGTAGCGACGTATGAAATCACAATTACACAGATTCTCTAATATTTCAGATAGCTTTCCGTTGTCTGTAATACCACATTCTTGTATAATCTCTTGCCGACTCATTCCCTTTGTCTTCTTTGAGAGTTGCTCCACTATCTTGCGATATACCTTGCTATCCCTAAACAATGATCTGAATAGGAAATCAAACTCTCTACGCAACTCACCATTCTCAACAAAAAACAAATTGTTGATGTTTTGGGCCAAACTCAGCTTGGGTTGCAACATATTCAAATAATATGGTGTTCCACCCAACATCATATAACACTCTACTATCTGATGACGATTGAACACAATACGGTTTTCTTGCAAGAAAGCCTCAGTCTCTCCTAAAGAAAAAGGAGCAAGATAAATACTGTGTGTAACACGGTTGTGCAATCCTCCCTTGTCACCCAACAACTTATTGACCATCCATGATGTAGCCGAGCCACATACTACCAACATAAGATTCTGGTCGGAAGCCCACTGATTCCAAAACAATTCTATAGCACTTATGAAATTGGAACGTGGAGTATCAAACCATGGCAACTCATCAATAAACACTACTTTTCTGCGCTCTCCAAGCGAAGACAAATAGTCCTTAAGTTGAAAGAACGCTTCCAACCATGTGCTTGGGGTCTTCTGCTTCTTGCCTGAATAAGACTCCAATGTCATCTTAAAATTGAAAAGTTGGTCTTTCTTCGTGGCTTGATAAGCACCTGTAAAATAGAAATCAAACTTTTCTTTAAAGAACTGCTTTACAAGAAATGTTTTGCCGATACGGCGTCTGCCATATACCGCAACAAACTCAGGTTTGTTTGATTCGTAACATTCAAGCAACAATTCCTGTTCTGCCTTGCGTCCTATTATCTTTTGAATCATAGCCATATAATTAGTTAAATTGACGTAACTATCTGATAGTTAGATGCAAAGATACTGTTTTAATTTATCATAAACAAGAAAAATATACTTGAAGTGGGGCGGTAACTACAAAAAAAACATAGTTACCGCCCCACTTCAAGCATGTTTTGCGTTATTCTATCGCTATATCCCCTATGGTTTGAAAGGGGCGTTTTATGGGTTATTTGTCCACTAAAACGAAGCGCAAAGCCGCGCCGCCCGATGGCTGCAGATGCAGACGGAGGATCTTGCCAGCCTTGATGTTCATAACGGTAGACGCTACCTTGGTGCGGGTATTAAGCGAAGGATCGTCGGTGTATATCTCCATACGATAGCGCTTGCCCTTCTGAAGGAAGCTGGCGGTGTTGATGGTAATGTCGCGCGGCTGCAAGCCGTTCATTGCACCAACAAACCAGTTGTTGCCTGTACGGCGAGCCTGAACGATATACTTGCCTATCTCGCCATCAAGAGCCTTGCTCTCATCCCATACAGTAGGACAATACTTCCAGAAGTCGAGCTCTGCCTCGCCCTTGTAGACATTGGGCAGGTCGTACCAATAGAGGAAGGTTATCGGACTGTAATAGACAACGGGCATAGCCAACTGGTGTGCCTTGGTGTTCTTAACCCTGCCATTGAAGTAGCATGGGGTGTAGTCGGCAGGTCCGCAGAGGAAACGGGTGAAAGGAAGCACGGTGTTGTGCTCTGCATCAGGCATCTCCTCGTTGCCGCCTATGCCCTCCTGTGTCATAAGGTTGGGATAGGTGCGGCTCCAACCAGTAGGACGATACTCGTCGTGGATGTCTACCATTATATGATGGTCGGCACACTTGCGAACGGCATTGTGCAACCATGTGGTCCACTCCTGCGAACCTATCTGAACAAAGCCAAACTTGATGCCGCTAATGCCCCACTTGTTATATAGCGGAAGTATACGGTCGAGATCTTGATACAGAGCACGCTGATTGACATACACCCATACGCCGATGCCCTTGCTCTTGGCATACTGGCAGAGCTTTGGCATATCGAAGTCGCGGTTGTCTGCAACTTTAAGTGCCGACGAACTCATCTTCATCTCTGGACCATACCATCCGGCATCAAGCTCGATGTACTGCAAGCCTCGGTCGACACAGAAGTCGACTGCCTCCATTGCCGTCTTCATATCCAGACGGCATACACGGAAAGCCTTGCCCGGACGAATCCAGGCGGTATCCGTTATCTGACACGGGGCATTGAGGTTGAGCACCATCTGCTTGTTGTTGATAAGGTCGACCGCCTTATCGCCTACCATGATGTATCGCCACGGCATATCGTAGGCTGTGATGATGTCGGCAGAATCGTACATTGACATCTGTAGCTTGTTGTCGTCGACAAGCTGAAGCTTGCCACGAACAAAGTTGCTGAGGGCAGCCTCGCCTATTGCGGCATACATACCGTTGGCAAGACGAAGCGTCAAGGGACGCTCTGCCTTTTCGCGCCATGCAGGTTCGCTCTTTAGCAGGGGCACACGTTCGGCATGCGACTGTGCCCAGGCAAAGTGCCAAGCCTCTGCTCCGGGAGCGAACGTGAAGGACGTGAGGTCGTCGGTAATGTGCATAAACAACCCGTTTGTAGCCTCGGGAAAGTGGTAGCGCACGGCAACACCCTCATCATAGGCACGTACGATGATGTCGAAGAGATACTGCTGGCGCTTGTCGTAGCCATTGCCGCTGTTGTCGTGGCTGCCACCCTTCATAAGGCGGATAGTCATCTCATTATAATGGTCGCGTATCTGGGCATATTCTCCATATATAGGCTTCCATGTGTTGTCTTCGGTTCGGCGAGACACATTTACCACTTCCAATCCCTTAGTCCATACACGGTTGGTATCGACAGGTATGCCCATAGCCGACTCCACCAAGTGGTTGTCGATGTTGACACCAAGCTCGCCCTCCTCTACAACAGTCTTGTCGCTATAATAGAGGGTGTAGGTGAGCTGACCTTTCTTATTGGCAAAGACAAAGGTGTACTTGCCATCAGGCGACTGCAACGACTCTTGTGCATTGCCCGACAACGCTGCCATAAGCAATGAGCACACAAGCGAACAGCGGCGAATGAAGCTCTGTATATTGTTCATAAGTGTTT
>USCM01000134.1 GCA_900553155.1 uncultured Prevotella sp.
CTTGCCCAAGGTGTTGTCGGCGTCGAAGAGCACGCCAACCTGCTTGCCCGTCTTGAACGAGTAGCTTACAATCTTCTTACCCTCAATGCGTGCATAGGTGTCGGTTCCGGCAATGGGATTCATACCCTGCACCATTTTTGCTGAGAACTTAGAGCCGGCGACGTCGCTAACCGTGAGCTTGCCGCCTGCCGACATTGTTGTAGCAAACATAAGTAATGCTGTGAAAAAAACTAATAAACGTTTCATTATAATTGTATTGAATTTGTTATTCGGGTTAAGCAATCATCCCTCCGTTGCCGACATCGTTACGTCGGTAAACTCTCTTAGATAGTCGATGATGCGGTTGTTGCTTGCCTCGTCGCGCTTCATCTTAAGCTGGATGTTGGCCTCGATAAACTCGCCATTGGATGTATGGCGGTCGCGCAGCTCGTACGACTGCACCTCGCCGCCGTCGTGCTTGATGCGGTTGATAAAGAGCCACACACTCTCCTTGGTGGGCGCGGCAAACGACAGCTCTACCGTGGTGACGCCGTGCTGGGGGATAAGGGCATGCAGCACCTCAAGGCCGAGCATCACCATAGCCGTCGCCACGGCAGCCGCAACATACATGCCCGTGCCGCAAGCCAGACCTATGGCGGCTGTAACCCACAGGCCGGCAGCCGTAGTAAGGCCACGCACCACATTCTTCTGGAAGATAATGGTGCCGGCTCCGAGGAATCCGATGCCCGAAACCACCTGGGCAGCCACTCGCGACGAGTCCTTAAGGTCGATGCCAAAGCCATACTGCGACACTATGCAGAACAAGGCACTGCCCAATGCCACGAGAAAATGGGTGCGGAATCCTGCCTCCTTGGCACGATACTCGCGCTCTATACCGATAGCCCCTCCAAGTATGAGGGCAAGCGATAGACGAACAGTTATTTCGAAATATGTTGCTTCCATAATATCATTATTAAAGTTGTAAATGTACGAAAAAAAAACAAACGCTACAATTATTTGCATTAAAAAATTGTTATCTGCACCATTAAAGCATAAAGTTTTGGCATTATTGTTTTGACGTTTTATCGTTTTATATTACTTTTGCACGTCAGAAAGACACATTAATAGTCGGAAAGACACGAAAACAGATAGTTATAATTAAAAGATTGTTGAATTTTAATGAGTTAGATTTATGTGTGGAATCGTTGGATACATCGGCGAAAAGCAAGCTTTTCCCATTCTGATTGAGGGTTTGAAGAAGTTGGAATACCGCGGCTACGACAGTGCCGGCGTAGCCTTAGTGAAAGACCAAGGCGAGCTGAATGTCTACAAGACAACAGGCAAGGTGGCCAACCTCGAAACCCTTGTCGACGGCAAAGATATAGAAGGTCATGCAGGAATAGCCCATACACGCTGGGCAACACACGGCGAACCTTCGGTGAAAAACGCGCACCCCCACGTGTCAATGGACGGCAACATAGCCATTGTGCACAACGGCATTATAGAGAACTACCAGGTGTTGAAGCAGCAACTGGTGGACCGTGGCTACAAGTTCAACAGCACCACAGACACCGAGGTGCTGTGCCAACTAATCGACTACTATTATAATAATAACGGCTCCAAACTGCTGGAGGCGGTATGCTCTGCCCTTAACGACGTGATAGGCGCCTATGCCATCGTTGTTACGGAGAAGAAGAATCCGCATCATCTCGTTGCGGCACGCCAGTCGAGTCCGCTTGTTGTGGGCGTAGGCAAGGACGACAAGGAATTCTTTA
The DNA here is from genome assembly GCA_900553155.1 of uncultured Prevotella sp. GTDB lineage: Bacteria > Bacteroidota > Bacteroidia > Bacteroidales > Bacteroidaceae > Prevotella. The sequence continues at coordinate 1,755 of USCM01000134.1, forward strand.
TAGCCAGCGACGCAACGCCAATAGTGGAGCACACCGACAAGGTGGTGTATCTGGACGACGGACAGATAGCCGACATCAGCCTCGACAACGGCTTGCACATCGTGAACCACCACAACAAGCAATGCCAGTTTGACGTGAAGACGGTAGACATGGACATCTCCAAACTGAGCAAGGGCGGATTCGACCACTTTATGCTGAAGGAGATATTCGAACAGCCCAACTGCCTGCGCGACGCCATGAGCGGCCGACTGATAGCCGACCCCGAGCATCCCGAGAACAACCGCATCGTGCTGTCGGCATTGCGCGACTATCGCGACCGACTGGTAAACGCGCGCAACATCATTATCCTTGGATGCGGAACGAGCTGGCATGCCGGACTTATAGGCAAGCAGCTAATAGAGGGTATGTGCCGCAAGAGGGTTAGCGTAGAGTATGCCAGCGAGTTTCGCTACAACAACCCTGTTGTCGACAAGGACGACGTGGTGATAGCCATATCGCAGAGTGGAGAGACAGCCGACACGCTTGCAGCCATACAGCTTGCCAAGCAGAACGGTGCCCTGATATTCGGCATCGTCAACGCCGTTGGCTCTTCCATTGCCCGCGAAACCGATACGGGTATCTATCTGCACGTTGGTCCAGAGATTGGCGTGGCAAGCACCAAGGCGTTTACAGGTCAGGTGGCAATGCTAACACTCTTTGCATTGGCATTGGGACACGAGACGGGCACACTCGCCGACGACGAATACCATAACCTTATAGGCGAGCTAGCACAGATTCCGGCAAAGATGGAGAAGGAACTCGAGGTTACGGAGAAGATAGCCAATCTTGCTAAGATGTTCACATACGCCCACAACTTTCTGTACCTTGGACGCGGCTTCAACTACCCCGTAGCCTTGGAGGGTGCGCTCAAGCTCAAGGAGATAAGCTACATACATGCCGAGGGTTATCCGGCTGCCGAGATGAAGCACGGCCCTATAGCCCTTGTCGACCAGGACATGCCTATCGTCTTTATAGCCACTCACCACAAGTTGTACGAAAAGATTATATCAAATATGCAGGAGGTTAAGTCGCGCAAGGGACGCATCCTGGCTATCGTGACGGAGGGCGACGAGCATGTGCGCGAGATTGCCGACAACGTTATAGAGGTTCCGAAGACGGAGAACTGCCTTGTGCCGCTGCTTAGCGTGGTGCCGCTACAGATATTGGCCTACTACGTGGCGGTGGACAAGGGACTGAACGTGGATATGCCGCGAAACCTGGCAAAGAGCGTTACGGTGGAGTAATAGCTTACGTCTTAAAAAATAACAAAAAGTTGGTTGTTTCGACTTTTTAATGTAGCTTTGCAGTTATCCCCCAAAGACCTACATTAAAAATCAATACAACAATGAAGAAATATACATTAATGATATTAATTGCCTTGGCGTGCATGCTGACCTTCAGCACCGCTGCCAAGGCACAATACGACTTCCTCAGACCCGTAAAAGGCGAGATACCAGGAGGCTACGACTTCTGGGTATACACCCCAACCGACTACTACTACTCGCTTGAGACAACACCAGTCGTGATGTTTCTGCACGGAGCAAGCCTGTGCTCCAAGGACATGAACCGCTCGCGCCGATACGGTCCGCTTGATGCCATTGTGCGCGGACGACAGATAGACGCACTCGTAATAGTGCCGCAGAACCCTGGCGGAGCATGGAATCCAGACAAGCTTAACGACATCCTTGAATGGACAAAGAAGAACTATGCCATGGACTCGACACGTGTGTACGTGCTCGGAATGTCGCTCGGCGGATACGGCACAATGGACTTTGCTGCTGCCTACCCCGACAAGATAGCGGCGGCTATGGCTCTGTGCGGCGGATGTTCGGCTAAGGACAAGAGCGGACTGGGACGCCTGCCACTATGGATTATACATGGTACGGGCGACAGGGCTGTACCCGTAAAGCAGTCGCAAACTGTTGTAAAGCAACTGCAAGACACCAACAACGACAAGCGTCTGCGCTTCGACTGGCTGCAAGGGGCATCGCATGGTGCCTTGGCACGCATCCTGTATATGCGAAAAACATACGAATGGCTCTTCTCCCACTCTACCGCCGACCCTGGCAGACCCGTAAGACCAGACATAACAATAGACAACTCGGACCTTAAAAAGGCGTATAACGACATGAAGAGAGGCGTGCCAAGCCCAGAAATAATCTTTGAAAAGTCAATAAAAGACGACGACGAGTATTAGATAAAATTTATTTTTAGTACCTTTGCAGTGAGTTATCTACTAATATTTTATTTATACAATGACAGACATCGAAATCGCTCGCAGCACCAAGCTCGAGGAAATTGAAACAGTTGCAACAAATTATGGTATTCCTGCAAAGGAGCTTGAACACTACGGACACTATATGGCAAAGGTCCCGACAAGCCTTATCGACGAGGACAAAGTGAAGAAGAGCAACCTTATTCTTGTTACAGCCATAACCCCAACTAAGGCAGGAATAGGAAAGACTACCGTAACCATTGGTTTGGCACTGGGTCTTAACCGCATCGGAAAGAAAGCTATATGCGCTCTGCGCGAACCATCACTCGGACCTGTATTCGGACTGAAGGGTGGCGCCTGCGGAGGCGGCAGAACACAGGTTCTGCCTATGGACAAGATAAACCTGCACTTTACAGGCGACTTCCACGCCATAACATCTGCACACAACACCATAACCGCGCTTCTCGACAACTATATGTATCAGAACCGCGACAACGGCTTCGCCTTGCGTGAGGTGCTGTGGAATCGTGTGCTCGACGTAAACGACCGCGGTCTGCGCGACATCGTTACGGGTATGGGCGGAAAGGCCAACGGCATCGTGCGCGAGTCGGGATTCGACATCACACCGGCTTCGGAGATTATGGCCATACTGTGTCTGGCAAAGGACGAGGACGACCTGCGCCGCCGCATTGAGAACATACTGCTGGGCTATACCGTCGACGGCAAACCATTCACCGTTAAAGACCTCGGTGTGGCTGGTGCCATAACAGTATTGCTGCGCGACGCCCTCTCGCCTAACTTGGTGCAGACTACAGAGAACACTGCCGCCTTTGTACATGGCGGTCCGTTTGCCAACATCGCACACGGTTGCAACTCGGTGCTCGCAACAAAGATGGCAATGACATACAGCGACTATGTTATAACAGAGGCTGGATTTGGTGCCGACCTCGGCGCAGAGAAGTTCTACGACATCAAGTGCCGCAAGAGCGGACTGCAGCCTAAGCTCACCATCATCGTAGCAACAGCACAGGGCTTGAAGATGCACGGCGGCGTGGCTGTGGAGGACATCAAGAAGCCTAACCGCGAGGGCCTTGTCAAGGGCCTTGCCAACCTCGACAAGCACATCAAGAATCTGCAGTCGTACGGCCAGACGGTGCTTGTAGCCTTTAACCGTTATGCCGGCGACGTGGCTGAGGAGATACAGGCGGTTAAGGATTATTGTGCCGAGATAGGCGTTGGCTTTGCCGAAAACGACGCTTATGCAAAAGGCAGCGCAGGTGCTGTAGACCTTGCCAACCTCGTAGTAGACACTATAGAACACAATCCATCGAAGCCGTTAGAGTTTGTATACAACGACGACGACTCTACCGAGGAGAAGATAGAGAAGGTGGCTAAGAATATATATGGTGCGGCTTCGGTGTCGTATGCGGCTCCAGCAAAGAAGAAGCTGCAGATGATTAAGGAGTTGGGCTACGACAAGTTCCCTATCTGCATCGCCAAGACACAATACTCATTCTCTACCGACGCCAAGCAATACTGCGTGGCTTCAGGCTTCGACGTCAACGTGCGCGACATCGTTATCAATGCCGGTGCCGAGATGATTGTGGTGGTTGCAGGCAGCATAATGCGTATGCCAGGACTGCCTAAGGTACCAGCAGCGATGCACATCGACATCGTGAACGGAGAGATTGAAGGACTCTCCTAACTACTAAAACCAACAAAAAACAATGTTCGGATACAGAATAAAAAAACAATATCGCACAAAGGTG
>USCM01000135.1 GCA_900553155.1 uncultured Prevotella sp.
TATGTCGACTTCCCCAACCTTATGGAATATGTTTGGGGCGACAGCGTAAACTATGCGTTCGACCCTGCCAACACCGTGACGTCAGAGAAATATATTGGTGGCGGTGGCGGCTCTACCGACCCAGACACACCACAACCTGGAGGAGAGCAGATTATATATACCGTAAACTACAAGACCAACGACGGCGACTGCACATTCGACGTAACAACCGACCCTAAAGAAGGCGTCAATCTATGGAAACGCGACAAGCGATTTGGCTGGGTGGCAACCGGCGCCGTGAGGGAGGAAGACAACAAGTATCCTACCAAGTTTGCCGCCGACGGCTCACTTGTACTACCCGAATTCGACCTAACAGGATTCGAGTCGGCAGAGCTTAACTTCCAACATGCCGTAAACTACGACAGCGAACCGGCTGCACGACTAAGCGTCGAGGTGCGCTGCGAGGGCAACACCACAAAGATAGAAGGCATCAACTGGCCAGCCGGCAACAATTGGGTATACATCAACTCTGGCAATATAGACCTAAGCCAGTATGTCGGCAAGAAGATACAGCTTGCCTTCCACTACACAAGCAACACATCTGTTGCAGGTACATGGGAGATTAGCGACATCGCCGTTAAGGGCAAGAAGAATTCTACAGCTACCGGCATAGGCTGCATCAACACTCCTGCCTATAGCTCAACTCTCGACCTCAACAAGCCATACACAGCCTACGACCTCTCTGGCCGCAGCCTCAGCGACATAAGCAATGCCAAGGGTGTTGTTATTGTTAAGCAGAACGGCGTGACATACAAGATAGTAAAGAAGTAATATTAAAGCCGATTAAGAATTGGCACTACAAGCATTATTAAGGAGGCGCGACACCAAGTCGTGCCTCCTTAATCGTTGAAAAAACCTAATAATTGCACCATACCTATACGTATACGAGAAAAAAGTTGTAAGTTTGCACTCGTTTTATAAAACTTATACATTATTTAATGATTAGAATTGAGAATTTCATTCAGCTCAAGGCATTTGCCCGCCAAGACGCACTAATACTCTCGTTGCTTTGGATAGCAAGCTTTGCGTGTGTCGTAATGGTTCCGGCAGGAGCATTGGGCAACTTGTTTGCGCTCGCCACTCCGTTTATCGTTGGATGGCGCTTGTCTAAGTTTCGCGACCAGGCTCTCAACGGCGTCATCTCCTTCAGACGTGCCTTTGCCTATGGCATATACACCTTCTTTTATGCCTCGCTGGTGTTCGCACTTGTACAGTTTGCCTACTTCCGCTTTCTCGACCATGGCGCGTTTGCCCAAACACTCACCGACAGCATAAAGCTGCTAATGCCTATGTACGAGCAGAACGGGCTGTCAAAGGCCGACATAACGCAAACTATCACACAGATGACAATGCTCACCCCGATAGAATGGTCGTTCATCTTTATGATGCAGAACATCTTTGCGGGTTTAATAATAAGCCTGCCTATAGCAGCAGTCTGCACAAGACAACTGAAAAAACAGAATAACCAGAACATTTAAACTAATCGAAAATATGGATATAACAGTCATCGTACCATTATACAACGAGGAAGAATCGTTGCCCGAACTCTACGCTTGGATTGAGCGAGTGATGAAGAAGAACAACTTCTCATTTGAAGTGATATTCGTAAACGACGGCTCTACCGACCACTCATGGGATGTTATTGAGGAGCTGTCAAAGAAGTCGCCATGCGTCAAGGGCATCAAGTTCCGCCGCAACTACGGCAAGAGTCCGGCCCTATACTGCGGCTTCAAGGAGGCACAGGGCGATGTCGTGATAACAATGGACGCCGACCTTCAGGACTCTCCCGACGAGATACCGGCTCTATACCACATGATTGTGGACGACGGCTACGACCTCGTGAGCGGCTACAAGCAGAACCGCAAGCAAGGCGACCCGCTCTCGAAGACCATCCCCACCAAGCTCTTCAACGCCACAGCACGCAAGGTTAGCGGCATACACAACCTGCACGACTTCAACTGCGGACTAAAGTCGTATCGCCGCGACGTTGTCAAGAACATCGAGGTATATGGCGAGATGCACCGCTACATACCCTATCTTGCCAAGAATGCCGGCTTCGACAAGATTGGCGAGAAGCCCGTTCATCACCAGGCACGCAAGTACGGCTCGTCCAAGTTTATGGGTTGGAACCGTTTCTTCAACGGCTATCTCGACCTCATCACGCTATGGTTCCTCTCAAGCTTCGGCAAGAAACCAATGCACGTGTTCGGCTTCCTCGGCACACTGATGTTCTTCATCGGCTTCATCTCGGCTTTTGCCTTGGGTGTGGACAAGCTTTGGTGCCTATCGCAGGGCATACCGCAGCGCCTTGTAACCGATTCGCCCTACTTCTACATCTCGCTTACGATGATGATGATTGGCACCCAGTTCTTCCTCGCCGGATTTATTGGCGACCTCGTTAGCCGTTCGTCGCAGAACCGCAACGACTACCAGATAGAGAAGACACTGAAGTGCGAGACAAATCTTACACACAACTAATAAAACCATGCCTGTGATAACAGAAAAAGCTAAAACATTAGTTGTGGCTATGATAGCAGGGCTTGGTATGTCGGCATGCTCGTCGATAGACTGTCCTCTCAACAACCGCACCTATGCCTCGTTCAAGCTTGCGGGCGACGTGACGAAGCTCGTCGACACCCTAACCGTATCTACCCCACGCAACATCGACAACCCCGAGGAAGACACGGTGCTTATCAACCGCCTGATTGATACAGACAGCCTGTCGCTGCCTATGAGCTACCAGCGCACCGAAGACATATACATCTTCACCTTTGTACAGAAGGACACGGAGCTTAAGACCATCGACACGCTGTGGGTGAGCAAGGAGAACGAGCCTCACTTCGAGTCGGTAGACTGCAATCCGGTGATGTTCCACACCATCAAAGACGTGCGCTTTACACAGCGTGCCATAGACGACATTAAAGTAAACTATAACAAGGTAACATACAATGACGCAAAAGCGCACTTCCTCATTTATCTCAAGAATCGCGGCAATTAGCCTCTTCTTAGCCTTGCCCGCAACACACCTTGCCGCACAAAACAGACCAGGCAAGGCGCAAGGCAAGACTAAAGCGCAGACTGCCGTAGCCGAGAAGGACACCATACCCTTCTTCCGCGGAGTGGCTGTATCTGCCGACCTTATAGGTATTGCCGAGACAACTTTAGGCGACTACGGACAGTACGAGGCTGCCCTGCGCATCAACCTGCGCGACAAGTACTTCCCCGTAATTGAGGTAGGATATGGCAAAGCCGATGCCGACGACCCCTCTACCCGACTCGCCTACAAGACGTCGGCTCCTTACGGCCGTATCGGTATCGACTTCAACATTGCCAAAAACAAGCACGACGACTACCGTATCTATGCCGGAGCACGCTACGCCTTGACCTACTACAAGTTTGACGTCATTGGCGAAGGCATCAAGGACCCTGTATGGGGAGATGACGTTCGCTACGAGGCACACGACGTCAAAGCCAACTACCATTGGCTTGAGGCTGTGTTTGGGGTTGACGCCAAGATAGCCGGACCGTTCCGCTTGGGTTGGAGCGTGCGCTATCGCCGACGCCTGTTCAACGACAACGGCGACATTGGCAACACTTGGTACGTACCTGGATTCGGCAAACAGGGCAACTCGCGGTTTGGCGGAACGTTTAACGTTATATTCGAATTGTAAGTCGACAACTAACGAGATTTTATATCTTTAAGCCTATTATAATTTATGAAAAAGAAACTATACTGGCAGCTGCCCTTCCTCGTGTTCCTCATCATAGGAACCGTGTTTATTGTGCGTCAGCAACGCAGCACGCCTTACCAGCACGACAAAGGTCAGGTGTTCGGCACGTTCTACCACATAACCTACCAAAACGACACATCCCTGAACAACGACATCCTTGCCGAACTTGCCAAAGTAGACAGCGCCCTGTCGATGTTCAACGACAAGTCGATAATATCGCGCATCAACCGTGGAGAGGACGTTAAGACCAACGAGATGTTCGACACGGTGTTCAACTTGGCCGAGAACATTGCCGACAACACCAACGGCGCCTTCGACATAACGGTGGCTCCGCTTGTCAACGCATGGGGCTTCGGATTCAAGACCGGCAACCCTCCCACAAAGGCGGCTATCGACTCGCTGCGCTCTATCGTAGGATATAAGAAGGTGGCGCTGCGCAACAACCGCATAACCAAGACCGACCCTCGCGTTATGCTCGACTGCTCTGCCATTGCCAAGGGTTACGGTTGCGACGTTGTGGCACACTTGCTCCAGCGCCACGGCATCGAGAACTATATGGTTGAGATTGGCGGCGAGGTTGTAACCCACGGCATATCGGAGAAGCGTTTGCCTTGGAAGATTGGCGTAACGAAGCCCACTGACGACTCGCTTGCAGTCGACAAAGAGCTGCAGACGGTGCTCAACGTCAAGAATATGGCTATGGCTACAAGCGGCAACTACCGCAACTTCTACTACAAGAACGGCAAGAAGTACGCCCATACCATCGACCCCAAGACGGGATACCCTGTTCAGCACAACATCCTCTCTGCCACCGTGCTTGCCAAGCATTGCGCCGAAGCGGATGCCTACGCCACATCGTTTATGGTTATGGGACTGGATGGAGCCAAGAAGACGCTCGAAAATCATCCCGAGCTGATGGCTTATCTCATCTATGCCGACCACAAAGGCAATATGCAGGTGTGGTACTCGCCAAGCATGAAGGACAAAATACAGAAATAGTATGAACTTCTACGACAAACTCGCTGCAACGCCTTTGTTTCAAGGCTTGACCAGCAGCGACCTGATACAGATTATAGGACAGACAAAATTCTCATTCTATAAGTTTGCGTCAGACAAGACAATACGCAACGAGGGAGAGCCATGCAGAAGCATGGCTTTTCTTTTATCCGGTACGGCACGAATGGTGACATACGCCGACGACCACGGCTTCTCGGTTGAGGAAACCATAACGGCACCTTGCATCCTTCAGCCCGAGCGTCTCTTTGGATTGACCCAGCGATACACCCGCAACTTTATAGCCGCATCGTCGTGCGCCATTATGGAGATTGACAAGAACGACATACTGCGCCTTACCGACGAGTTTGTCATTCTTCGCATCAATCTGCTCAACATCATATCCACTCTCGCACAGAAGGCCGACCGCCCTATATGGCAGCACACACCCGACAACGACGAGGGACGCGTGCTGAAGTTCTTGAAGAGCAGGTGCACATCGCCCACCGGCAAAAAAATAATAAGGATTAAGATGGTACGGCTTGCACAGGAAACGGGCATCGGACGACTGGCTGTGTCGAAAGCACTTAACAAGCTGCAAGACAGTGGATGCTTAGAGTTTAGCCGTGGAATAATAACAATAAAGAATCAACGCTCATCATACGACTAAAGCATCGTATAATGAGCGTTTATGTTTTTACTTTTCGTCAAACTCCGACAAGTCGACAAACTTGCCGCGAGCCTTACGGTCGGCAATAGCCTTAGCCAAGCGCTTGCGGCGAGTAGGAGCAATCCACTGGCGCGCAAACACGTTAGGGATAGCCACACCCAGAGCGATACACATAATGGTGATAGCCGAACCCATACCAAACTTAACCGCATTGGTAAGCTCGCCTACAACACCGTTCATCTCT
>USCM01000136.1 GCA_900553155.1 uncultured Prevotella sp.
CAAGGTGCGCACAGCCCTCTTCTGGGAGCGTGGCTTCGAGCTTGCTTTCGAGGGACAGCGCAAGTACGACCTCATACGTTGGGGCATCATAAAGGATGTTCTCACACTGTTCGGTATGAACTCTAAGTTCAACTCGGGTACAACAAAGGGTTATCCTGCCTACATCAACTTCGTTGTTGGCAAGCACGAGCTATTCCCTATCCCATTGAATGAGATGCAGAGCAACCCGATGCTTGAGGGTAAGAACAATCCTGGATATAAGTAAAAATCTACGTTGGGGTGCATCTTAACCAACTATGCACCCCAACACATATTACTAACTATATTTAAAACAACAAAACAATGAAAATCAAAAGCATTATCAAAGCTGCCTTTGTTGCAGTGGCTCTCTTTGTAAGCAGCGTGGCTAACGCTCAGGAAATGAAGCCAGAGGTATTCAACTTCCACAAGTTTGTAGGTCTGCCTACAGGTGCATGGACAATCGACCAGAAGCTCGACGGAGTTAAGGTGGAGCGTCGCCGCAGCAATATGACACTTACCTTTGCACAGGGCGAGGGCAAGAAGTCGCCCGACTACAGCGTGTGCATCAACAGCAAGGACGAGGACGTAAACGCAGTGCGCTTGCTTATGGGCAACACAATGAAGATAAGCTCGGAGAAGAACAACATCACACAGGTACAGTTCTTCTATACCACACGTGCCAAGGCAGCATACGGCAAGAACTATAGCATGCAGCCTGAGGGTTCGTACCCAGGCGACAAGCAGTATACATATATATGGACTGGCAAGTCGAAGACTTTTGAGCTGACCAACCTTACTAATAAGGGTGGTATCGAGATTCACAAGATTATCGTTACTTGCGAGCCTGCCGAATAAACAAAGTAATCAAACTAATAAACAATAAGACAATGAACAATATTTTACGTATGGCTTTTGTAGCCGCAGTAGCACTCGTAAGTGCCAACACATTTGCACAGGACGCAGATGTAACATTCTCATTAACCAAGATGGTTGACAATGGTTGGACAAAGGGCCAGAGCCTTGACAAAGTAGAGTATTCACAGAAGGGTGTAACCATCGCTTTCAGCAAGGCCGACGGCGAGACCGACCCAATCTACAGAGAGGTAGAAGATAGCAAGGGCAATAAGAGTGTTATTGCTGCGCTCACTATTGGCAACAAGCTCACACTTACTTCAGAGAAGCTTACCTTTACTAAGATTCAGTTTAAGCCTACTGCTAAGGGCAAGTCGCCAAAGGCAGAGAAGAGCGGTCCTAACTATGAGATGAGCGAAGGCAAATATGTTGGTCCAGAAGGCGAAACAGATGCTACCAAATATGTTTGGGAAGGCGAGACATCTAACTTCTTCATTAAGAACGTTAGCAACAAGAACGGTATTGAGTTCAACTCTATTATGATTTGGGCCAAGGACGGCGCCACTGGTGTAGAGTCTGTGTTCCAGTTCAACATCAAGAACGGCAAGGTATACGACCTCAACGGCACATACGTTGGCAACAGCCTTGACAACGTAACAAAGAGTGGTGTATACGTAGTAAACGGAAAGAAAACTGTGGTTAAGAAGTAAATGAAAAAAATCCGCATTATATTATTGGGGCAAGCTTTGGCGTTATCAATGATAGCGCCGGGGCTTGCCTCGTGCGATTCGGGCGAGATGTTGTCGGTTAAGGATGCCCCTTCTACAGAGGATGTTGCAGCCGGCGACAAGGAGTATCCAGAGGCATGGCACGACAAGATGCGCACCATGCCATATCCAAAGCTCGACAACGAGTTGGTAGTTAATCCCTCGCCGCTTATCGTTCCACAGTCGCTCAAGACCAAGGACTCCATCCAGTTTGAGCTGTCGCAAGACAAGGACTTTGGCTCTTCGCCCACATCGGTGCCTACCATCACCGTTGGTACACGTGCCTCGCAGCCAGTTATCACCTCCAAGTTTGTGCGTTGGAATATGTTTAACCCACACCAGGTGCTCAATGCCGGCACATGGTACTGGCGCTATCGTCTAAAGGCACGTAATGGCGAGCCGGGCGAGTGGAGTGCTCCAATCGAGTTTAGGGTGTCGGGCACAGAGAAGCAGTTTGTAACACCTAAGTACGAGGTGTTCTTCAAGAACATGTCTACAACCCATCCGCGTCTGCATCCGTATGTAGACGACAAGTTGGCTGCTGCCCGCAAGAAGATTACGAGCATCGACGGCTATAAGAATATGATAAACGATGCCGACAAGAAGGTGGCTGTTGACGTTGAGGCTATGGCCGACCCATTTGTCGACAACAGCAATGGTCAGGTTTGGTTGCTATCTCAGTATCTGCACACAGCTTATCTGCTCACTACAGGTCAGAACAATGCCGAGCTTAAGCAGAAGAATCCGCAGTACAAGGCTAAGATGTTGTCTACAGTGCGCACACTGCTCAACAAGCCTATACCATCAGACATCTCCGACAACTTCAAACTGTCGAATGCAGCCTTGAGCTTTATGCCGGCATACGACCTATTCTACGACGAGCTTACCTCGGAGGAGCGTACAAAGATAGAGAACATACTGTACACTATCATCAACAAGTTCTTCCCATGGTCGTTTGGTGTTGAGGAGAACCACATCTTCGACAACCACTTCTGGCAGAAGAATATGCGTACGTACTTGCAGATAGCCTATCTGCTTGCCGACAAGCCGGATAAGTATCCTAAGGTATTGCCTATCATGGAGTATCTCTACGAGTTGTGGACAGCACGTGCCCCGGCAATGGGCTACAACCGCGACGGAGGTTGGGAGAACGGCACCAAGTACTTCGGCGACAATGTAGAGACACTGTCGTATATCCCACTGCTCTTCGGCAAGATTACGGGCTTCGACTTCTTCCAGCATCCTTGGTACGACAATGCCGGAAAGACCATGATATACACCTGGCCGCCTACATCAAAGAGCCTCGGCTTTGGCGATGGAGTGGAGTGGTACGCCACACCGACACGCCAGCGTGTAGCCTTTGCCGACTTCCTTGCACGCCAGAAGGGCGACGTCTATGCCGGATGGTATGCCACACAGCAGCCAAAGGCTCTGCGCAACGCTCCTGAGTTGCGTCTGTACCGTATGTGCAACTTCGACAAGAAGGTTGCTACAGCCCTGCCCGAGGATATGCCTAAGATGATTTGGCTGCAGGATATGGGCGAGGTGCTTATGCACTCCGACCTCAACAACGCTGCCAACGACTTCTCTATGTCGTTCCGTTCGAGCACCTTTGGTTCGGGCAGTCATACGCTTGCCGACCAAAACTCGTTCAACCTCCTGTACAAGGGCGACTATGTGTACCACAACACAGGCTACTACATCAACTTCAGTGGCAAGCACAACCTGCTGTCTTACCGCCACACACGTGCCCACAACTCTATACTTGTTAACGGCATAGGTCAGCCTTTCTCTACAACAGGCTACGGCGACGTGGTGCGTGCTATGGGTGGCGACCACATTGCCTACTGTCTTGGCGACGCGTCGCATGCCTATAACGGCATTAGCGAGGACGATTTGTGGGTTGACGCCTTTAAGAAGGCGGGCATTGCGCAGACACCAGAGTATGGCTTTGGCAAGACTCCGCTTAAGAAGTATCGCCGCCACATGCTGATGCTCTATCCCAACATCCTCGTTATCTACGACGAGTTGGAGGCTACAGAGGCTACACGTTGGGACTGGTTGTTGCATAGCGACACCAAGTTCACTATCGACAATACGGCGCATACGCTTACAACAACCAACGCTACTGCTGGCTTCGTGGCTCGCACACAGCTCTTCTCTAACGATGCCATGTCGTTGTCGCAGACCGACCAGTTCTTCTGCGATCCTGATGGAGGTGTTACAAGCAAGTACAAGCGCCAGTGGCACATGACGGCACAGATACCTAACAGCAGCTCTACCCGTGTGCTTGCTATCGTTCAGGTGGGTGCTAATGAGGATGCTCTGCTGCCTATAACACAGAATGGCAACGTCTACACTATCGGCAATTGGACCATCGATGCCTCAATGGCTTTGATATCTACAGCGGCTCTGAAGATAACCAATAGCACCCTGCCGGAGGTTAGCTTCGTGTATGACGCCCGCACCAACTCGTCGCTCTACGACACTGTGTCGGGCATTATGCAGACACAGACTCAGACCGACCGCACTCCGGTTATGACGAGAGGTATGGAGTAAGGGAAAGCCTTATAATAAAGGTTGCATATAAAAGGAGGTATGGTCACGAACCATACCTCCTTTTATATGCACTATACTAATATGTTTTTCTTTTTTAACCCCTCATTCTATCACTTTTTAACGGATGTATGACTATAAGTGGCGGATATACAATGGGTTATGGAAGTGTTAGGTTGCGGCGTAGCCCTTCCATCTATCACTGATCTAACACTAATCTTTCACTGACATAACATAGCATTAGTTCCTATACATTTTTTAGACAAGAGAACATAAGAACAAAAGACTGGGTGTGTATTTTAAGACAAGAGAACATAAGAACAAAAGAGAGGATGTTGGCAGCTTGGATATATGAGAACATGAGTTTGGTTGGGTGTGTAGCCCAACACTCGCAGTTGGCGCCGCCTTCGGCGACGTCAGAGCCCAGTCCTATTAACGTCCATTGCACGATAAAATATTACACGTTCATTAACGAACCATAAATTATACGTTCATTATACGAACAATAGAACGCCAATCTCACCGATACTCCAAATACGGGATGCCCTATTTCCCATTGTATTTCTCCTCTAAATATTTGTGGTATGCTATTCTACCATTTATATCATCAGTGCCTATTGTATCAGAAGGCACCACTCCTAACATACCCATAACCATATCAGGGATTTTAAGTGTCTCCATATAGTGTTTTATTATAATGTTGTATGTTGCAAATATAAATATTATATTTGAAACAAGCAAGCAAATCATATTTATTTTTCTATCTGTCCATGCAGTGTAAGGTTAGTGACAGATCTGTGATAGGTGAAAGGGGTATATCGCGACCTAACACTGCCGCTTTGTGCTTATACCCAATGGGTTACGAGGATGAAGGCGCTAAAAAGTGATAGATTGACGGGTTACGAAAATAAAAAATTTATATAGGTTTCAACAAAGCCTTGCCGACCTTCCAACAAAGGCTTAATGACCTTCCAACAAAGGCTTGATGACCGACCAATTAAGCCTTAGTGACCGACCAATTAAGCCTTAATGACCGACCAATTAAGCCTTTGTCACGCGCCAGTTATTCTTGCTTTACCAAAAGATTTTTACCCAATTTAATGCATAGTATTAAAAAATATACTATCTTTGCAAATGAGACACTATATATATTAAGGTGTACTGCCGGGCAAAGCGTTGCCCAGCCAATGCGTTACTCTTTCTTGTTATTCTAAACTATACTTGCTGCTATACAAATAATAATAGAATAAACAATAATATAAACCTAAAAACTTAACGCAATGAAGAGAACGCTTATTACAATGGGCGTGTTCACAGCAGTTTTGTGTACGCTCGCCTTTACCCCGACAGGTCAAGGCCCTATTAGCAAAATCAAGCAAATGGTAAGTTCTGCCGACAAGCCGGTGGAACAGTCGGTAACCACAAAGAAGG
>USCM01000137.1 GCA_900553155.1 uncultured Prevotella sp.
GCAAACACGTTGCTGTTGTTGCCGTATATCGACTGGAACACCGGAACACCAAGCAGCTGGTCGAAGCGTATCAACCCCGCCACATTGCCCGGAGTGTTGAGCACCGGCTCAAAACCATACTTAAGGGCATACCATGGCGGCGCTGCCGGATAGATGTAATAGCCGCAGAAACCCACGAGGTTTACAAAGAGGAAGGCAATGGAGAAGCGAAGATACATCTCGCGCTTGCCCCTGAGGTACAACCAGATGGCGTAACCCAACGGCACCGGAACCCAACACAGGTAGAACACGCCTGCCATAAAGTCGGCTACGGCACAATGGTGTGCCGAGAACCACTCGCCGGGGATAATCGTTCCCGACGCTGTGGCTATGCCAAAGATAGAGCGTTCTGCCTCGAATATGCCTCTAACGTCAATGGGGTTGACCTTGTAGTTGGGGAAGAAGCGCATCGAGTCGTAGCACACGGCAAACACAAGCCACGGCAACAGAGCCAATGCCACCTTGCGTGTAGGACGCAGAACCACAAGGAACAACCATAATAATATAATGTAAATGCTAAACATTTTATATCAAATAGATTTGTCTATTGCTTCCTGCAAGCGCCGGCTTACTTGCCATCGCGCTTGTTCAACTCCTTATAGCAGTGAGCCACACGCCAGAAAGCAGTGATATTGGCAAGCACAGCGATAATAATCATAGGCACGACAAGCACCCATATATTGCCACACACGCCACAGAAGATGGCGCCAACAGCCGTTACAACCACACGCTCCGGACGCTGCATCAGTCCTACCTTGCACTCGATGTCGAGTCCTTCGGCACGCGCACGCACATAGCTCACCATAACCGAACCCACCATAGCGATAAAGGTTACGATGCCAGCCCACTCCCATCCGCCGATGCTCAGTAGCAGATAGCAGATGCCAAAGAGAGTGCAAAGCTCGCTGTATCGGTCGAGGGTAGAGTCCCACAGCGCTCCGAAGGTAGACGACATATTGCCCATACGAGCCAGCCTGCCGTCCATCATGTCGAACAATCCGGCAAAGAGAATGACGCCTCCGCCCCAGCCTATCCATGCCATACCTTCCTCGGCAGGCAGCTCGGCTGCGTAGATAAACATTGCTGTTGCCACAACATTAAGCAAGAATCCAGTTGTTGTGATGAAGTTGGGAGTGATGCCAACCTTTATCATACCCTTAATAAGCGGGTTGATGATGGCATATATCACCTTCTGTAAAAAATCCCTATAATTCATATACTTTAATTTGTTTTATTTCCTTTATTGTTTGCCGGCACTTCTATGCCTTGTCGTTTGCCTGTCTTTGGCCTCATTGCCCGCACGTCTTTCCGTAGTGGAACACAAAGGTGCGCTGCATCTGATAGTTCCACAGCACTGCCACCAACACCGCCACAATGGTCTTCGATATGATGTAGTTCATACCCGTCAGCTCGGTAAGGCGCCACGTGCCCAACGTGTTGAAGGCTATGCTGCCCCCCCACACTACAACATAGCGCAGCGCCACGTACTTCTTCTTAAGCCCGAATGCATGAAACACCCAACGGTAGTTGATGCCGCAGTTTACCAGTCCACCGCTGAAGGCTCCCACTAATGTGGCATAGGCATACCACACGCCAAGCACGTTGGCAAGCAAGAGTGTTATACCGAAGTCGACGCAGGATGCCACCCACGCCGAACACTGGGCTTTGGCAAACGTGGCAATAGTATTCTTAAGATTGCCCATCGCACGTTATGTCTCTAAAAAATCGTTTTGTTTATTATTATAATAATGTAGAAAAGGAGAACAATATCATCTTAATACCTTACTTATTAGGTACGCTCCCCTCTTGGATATGCAAAATTATAGAAAAATATTTAAATGCGAAAAGTTTTCTATCCTTTTTTCATTTATTATATATAACTTTGCAGTTGAAATCTAAAAGGATAAATAGTTAATTACAGGTGAAAAGGTTTATAGGTATTACATTGCTGCTATTGTTGTTGACAACCGTAGTAAGTGCACAAAAAATAACAGGTGAGATATACGACAGCGACGGCTACCCCATACCCTTGGCAAGCGCCATATACAAGGGGCATCATGTGGCAGAAGCAAGCGATATAAACGGAAAGTTCTCTATAGAGCGTCACAACGGATGGGAACTAACGTTCAGCTCGGTTGGCTTCCAGCCCCAAACCATCAAGGTTAGCCCAAGCACGGCGTCGCACCTTAAGATTGTGCTCAAGGAAGACTCACGGTCGCTCGGCGAGGTAGTGGTTAAGCAGAAGCGCGAACGCTATTCGCGCAAGAACAATCCGGCAGTGGAGCTGATGAAGCGTGTCATTGCCGCCAAGAAGCGTACCCATCTCGAAAACAACGACTATTATCAGTACAACAAGTATCAAAAGATTTCGTTTGCCCTTAACGACATCAAGCCCGAAGACCTTACTACGGGCAAGTTCAAGAACAAGTCGTACGTTAAGGACCAGATAGAGACATCGCCATACAACGGCAAGCTCATCCTTCCCGTGTCGGTAGACGAGACTGTTACGCAGCACATCTACCGCAAGAACCCCAAGGAGGAGAAGGACATTATCAAGGGTCAGCGCCAGGAGGGTGTCAACAACCTGCTGCAGACGGGCGAGATTCTCAACACTATGCTTAAGGACGTGTTTACCGACATCGACATCTACGACGACCACATGCGCCTTATGCAGTATCAGTTTGTATCGCCTATCGGCGAGACGGCTATTTCCTTCTACCGCTATTACATCCAGGACACGGTATATGTAGACCGCGACCTGTGCTATCATCTCGAGTTTATACCCAACAACCAGCAAGACTTCGGATTTCGCGGCGAGCTGTTTGTGCTTGCCGACTCTACCCTGCACGTCAAGAAGTGTACCTTCACTCTGCCCAAGCGCAGCGACGTAAACTTTGTGGAGGACATGAAGATAACGCAGGAGTATACCAAGCTGCATAACGGTGAATGGGCTTTGTCGGTGAACGACATCACCGCAGAGCTTAAGATCAACAAGTTTATCGGCGGTGTATTGGTTACCAAGACCACACGCTACGACGACTATGCCTTTGACGACCTGCCCAAGAAGCTGTTCAAGGGCAAGGCCAAGGTAAAGCACGAGGCTGACGCCATGGTGCGCGACGAGGCTTTCTGGAACCAGTACCGAGCAGTGGAGCTTACCAAGGGCGAGTCGTCAATGAACGCCTTTATACACCGCATCGAGCAGTCGAAAAACTTCAAGTGGATTATGTTTGGCCTGCGTGCCTTGCTCGAAAACTATGTTGAGACTGGCTCAATGCGCACAAAGTCGAAGTTCGACTTCGGTCCGGTAAACACCCTTATTTCTTCCAACTTCGTCGACAAGTATCGTCTGCGCATAAGCGGACGTACCACAGCCAACCTCAACAAGCACCTCTTCTGGAAGGGATATTATGCCTACGGCACGCAGTCGCAGAAGCACTACTACGGCACGGAGATTACCTACTCGCTCAACAAGAAGAAGAATGTGCCGTTCGAGTTTCCGCAGCGCAACATCACCTTCGAGACGGGATACGACGTTATGTCGCCTGCCGACAAGTTCCTCATACACAACAAGGATAACATCTTTATGTCGTTGCGCACGCAGAAGGTGGAGCAGATGTACTTCTA
This sequence comes from uncultured Prevotella sp., assembly GCA_900553155.1. GTDB lineage: Bacteria > Bacteroidota > Bacteroidia > Bacteroidales > Bacteroidaceae > Prevotella. The sequence goes on from USCM01000137.1 coordinate 3,667, forward strand.
CAACCGACAGAAGCTGTCGTTCGACTATGAAACCGACTGGGGCTTCTCTCTTAGCACATCTATAAAGGCAGAGAGCAACCGCCCTACCGGCGACCTTGTGTTCAAGAAGATGCCGGGCGCCATTACCAATCCGGCTGCCGACGGCAACGAGTATGTAGGCCGTATACGCACCACCGAGCTGAAGCTCGGCTTGCGCTACTGCCCGGGTCAGACCTTTATCAACACCAAGCAGCAGCGTTGGCCCGTCAATCTCGACGCGCCAGAGTTTACAGTGAGCCACACCATTGGCTTGAACAAAGTGCTTGGCGGACAATACAAGCTCAACTTTACAGAGGCTGGCATATACAAGCGCTTCTGGATGGGCAGCTGGGGCTACATCGACACGCACGTCAATGCAGGCGCCCAGTGGGACAAGGTGCCTTTCCCACTGCTTTGCATGCCGCCGGTGAACCTTACCTACATAGAGCTTGAGAACAATATGTCGATGATGAGGAATATGGAGTTCCTTAACGACCGCTACTGCTACGGCTCGATATCATGGGACCTCAACGGCAAGATACTAAACCGCCTGCCGCTGATACGCAAACTAAAGTGGCGCGAGTGGATTGGCGTTAAGGGTATGTGGAGCACCCTTACCGACAAGAATAACCCTATGCTTGCACAGAACCAGAACGACCCTATGCTGTTCCAGTTGCCAGAAGGCACAAAGATAATGGATAAGAAGACACCCTACTGGGAAATTGTAGTGGGTGTGCACAACATCTTCAAGTTCTTTGCTGTCGACTATGTTCGCCGTATGAACTACCACGGACCGGGCATCAAAGAAAATGGTGTACGCTTCGCCTTTATGGCGACGTTCTAAGATATAGCGCCAAGCGGCGCTTAACAACTAATTTCTAAACATCTATATTTACCTTTGGGGCTCATGGACTGCGATTGGTTCGTGAGCCTTTTTTATATGTAATACTCGGCGCTATCCACCAACCCGGCACGCAGCGCCAGCTTGGTAGCCTCGTGCGCATTGTTCACCCCAAGCTTGCGGAAGATGTTCTTGCGGTGCGTGTTGACAGTATGGAATGAGGAGAAGCGGCGTTCGGCTATCTCCTTGGTGGTAAGCCCGATAGCTATAAGCTTTAGTATCTCCGTCTCTGTCTTGGTAAGACTGGCAATAGCCGTCGGCATATCATCGGTTGCAGGCGGATTGAGCATCATCTCGGCTATGCCTTGGCATATAAACCGCTGATGGCGCAAGGCATACACCATCGACTCCTTTATCTCGTATAAGGGCGAATCCTTTAGCACTATACCAAACTGGCGGTTGGCTGCCACCGTCTGACTGATGAACTCGTAGCTAAGCTCGTCGCAGAACAACACCCAGAGCACATCACGAAAACGCTGCGCTATAATCTGCAACTCAGCCACATCGCCAATATCGAACAAGGTATAGTCGAGGTATACCGCCGCATCGGGCGTTTGCGTCAACGCCTCTATCAGTGCCGCCTTGTCCTCCACGCTACGATACTGTGGAGCACCTTCCATATTGTCTGCCACGTGCATCAATCCCACACGTGTGATATCCTGTTTATCCGCAAATACTAACATTGTGTCTTTCTTTTAATTGGTTTCGGTTACAAAAGTAACAAAAATACGGGGTACAACAAAACAAATAGACAAAAAAATAACGTCCATTACAAGCGTAATGGACGTTATTGTTATATTAGCGTATGATGTAAGCTTAGCACACGATGCACTACTTAATCATCATCTTCTTGCCGTTCATAATAACAAGACCCTTATAGTCCTTGTTTACACGCTGACCAGCAAGGTTGTACATAACGTTGTTCTTAACAGCTGTAGAAGTGTGGATGTTGTTGATGCCTGTCTGACCCTCACCCATAACGAAGAGCATAGG
>USCM01000138.1 GCA_900553155.1 uncultured Prevotella sp.
ATTACTATGACATCAACAAGAAAGACAAGTTTGAACAACTCTTTGGAGGACTGTATATAGGCGAGAATCCTACACCCGAACACAATACTTATCTTATCATCCACCTCAACTTCTCGGAAGTGGCAGCAGGTATTGACGACTATAAGAAGGGGCTCGACGGACATTGCAACATTATGTTCAACCATTGTTGCAGCATTTACCAACACCTTTTGCCTCCAAACACAAAGGAGGAGATGAACTCAAAGGAAGGTGCTGTGGAGCAGTTGGCTTTTCTTTGCCAGAAAGCAACGGAAGCCAAACTGAAAATCTATCTCTTCATCGACGAATACGACAACTTTACCAATATGATTCTCGCCAACGAGGAGCATCTTGTGCGCTATCGCAAACAAACACATGGCGAGAGCTACTTGCGCCGCTTCTTTAACACCATCAAGGGAGCTGCAGGTGGCGCTATTGGCAGAGTGTTTGTTACGGGTGTAAGCCCTGTGACAATGGACGACCTTACAAGCGGCTTCAATATCGGCACCAACTACTCTCTTACTCCCCAATTTAATGAGATGACTGGATTTAACGAGGAGGAAGTGAGAGAGATGCTCGGATATTATGCAAGCGTTCTGCCATTCAACCATACCGTGGACGAACTGATACAGAAGATTAAGCCATGGTATGACAACTATTGCTTTGCCGAAAAGGAATATGGCAAAACTACCATGTACAACTCGGTGATGGTGCTCTACTTCTTGGACAATTATATCAACAACGAATACTGCTTTCCAAAGAATATGGTGGAGTCGAACATACGGGTCGACTATGACAAAATACGTATGCTCATACGCCACGACAAGTCGTTTAGCCATGATGCCAGCATCATACAGGAGTTGCTGACGAAAGGATATGTCACCGGATCGCTCAACGAGAACTTCCCAGCCGAGCGCATCAACGACCCGGACAACTTCTTAAGCCTACTCTTCTACTTCGGAATGATTACGATAAACGGCACCTGTGACGGCGCAACAAAGTTCATTATCCCAAATGAAGTAGTGCGCGACCAAATGTATACATACCTCCTTGACACATACAAGGAAAACAACTTGACATTCGAGACTTACGAAAAGAATAATCTTGAAAGCCAACTGGCATACCACGCCTATTTCAAACCATACTTTGGCTATATAGCCGACTGCCTAAAACGGTTCTCGTCACAGCGCGACAAGCAGAAAGGCGAGGCTTATGTGCATGGTTTCACACTTGCCATGACCTGCCAATGCCGTTTCTATCGCCCTATATCCGAGTTTGACAATGACGGAGGCTATGCCGACATATTCCTACTTCCACTATGCGATATATATAACGACATGACCGACTCGTATATCGTAGAACTGAAGTATTGCAAGAGCAACACTGCTGACGAGCAACTAAAAACCCTCTTTAAGGAGGCTTCGACACAGGTTTGCCGTTACGCCGACAGCAACATAGTAAAGGAATCGGTGAAGACCACAAAACTACATAAACTCGTAGTGATATTCCGCGGCATGGAAATGGCAGTGTGCGAAGAAATAAAATAAAGACTCTCTTATCAACAAAACAGCATAATATCACGCCTAAAAACAACAACGGCGCAACTCTCAACGAGCTGCGCCGTATTGCTATGTTTAACTTAAAAACTTTCTTTAGTAAATGAAAATCCTCACGGACTCTCATTAGTACCTGTTAAACAATCGTTCAATTTACCTTAAACCTAATAACTAAAAACCTAAATCTATTACTACTAACCTAAACAATCTATTAACCTTTTGACGATGCAAAGGTACTAACTTTTCCTGTGTACGCAAACATTTCAGTGTTTATTTAGCATCTTTTAGCCGTTTTATTGATATAGAATAAGGTTATGTGTGCGAACACAACAGATATTAACAGATGCTCACAATCGTTTAACACAAAACAAATAGACACTCTTTTCTTGTGTATACCAATTTTATTGGATATATTTGCAAAGACATCTTATCCACCTTATCAAACAGTTACATTATGCGCACAAACCACTACATTATTATAATAGCAGCCCTTATCCTGTCGCTCATGGCATGCAACAGGAAACCAACAACCACACAAGAGCAGTCGAAGGCTGAGCGTTTGCTGGATGCGGCAAGCGAGCTGACGGCCATGTCGCGACCCGACTCGGCTCTAACCCTGCTCGACTCGGTACTCAACCTCAACGGCATCGACGACACCGTACACGCTATGGCGGTAGGCGAGAAAGCCAACAATATGCTGATATTGGGACGCATGGCGGACGCCCTACCCCTCTGCCGACAGGCTATAAGCGAGGGCGAGCGCATCGGAAGCGACGAGGTGCTAATAAACCAATACTCTACCTGCGGCATTGTGTACCGCCGACTGGGGCTTGCCGACTCGGCGATGTGGGCTTACCAACACGGCATAGAGGTGTCGAAGCGCGTTGGCTTGAAGGACTACGTGGCTAACCTGTACAACAACATTGCCGTGATGTACGTGGAGACCGACCGTCTGCGCGAGGGAATAAGCTATGCCGACGAGGCTACGCGCTGGGCTACGGAGGCTAAGGACACCATCGAGCTGTTCTCGGCGCTTGCCACCAAGGCTTCGGCTCTGCTAAAACAGGACAACTACAGGGACGCGCGCCAGACCATTGCGCCCCACTTCGACGAGATACTGAACACTGGGTCGACACCGCTTGCATTGAAGACGGCATCGCCTATGCTGCAATCGTGCGTAAAATTGGGTCTGCTCGACGAAGCCGATAGATATCTGCGACAGCTGCAACCGGTAATGCAGAAGGTAGAACCGGCAAGCAACGGGTCGTTGGGCATACTCGAAATTGAGGCTGCCCTGATGCACGCACGCCACAACTACAAGGACGAGTTGGCCTTGTGGAACCGCATAGAGACACTGTGCAAGACCAACCAAGGCGTGCCGCAGCAGCGCATCATGTGGTCGAAAGCCGAGTGTATGCGACTAACAGGCAACACTGCAGATGCCCTGAGCTACATGAGGGAGGCTTACAACATTGCCGATTCGACCAAGAACAGCGGTGTTAGCCGACAACTGTCCGAGTTCAGCGTGCGCTACAACACTCAACAAAAGGAGCTGCAGATTGTGAAACTGAGCAAGGAGAAGGCTACTGAGCGAGCCAGGTTTATGACCGTTGTGCTTGTTCTTGCCATTACAACCATGCTTCTTGCCTTCGGCATTGTGGTGATATTGTACAAGCGACGCATTGCCAACCAACGCTACGAACTCAATCTGCGACGCAAATACATCGATGGATTGGAGAGCGAGAGAGCCCGACTGGCACGCGAGCTGCACGACGGCGTGTGCAACGACCTGCTCGGACTGCAGATGCTTATGGCTACAGGCGACAAGCAACAAACCATACCTATACTGAAGGACATAATGATTGGAGTGCGACAGATATCGCACGACCTTATGCCTCCACGCTTTGCACATGCCGACATTGCCCAAGTGGCAGCCGACTATGTGACCCACTATCCCCTTGCCAACTGCAACATCAACTTCCAGTCGACCGACACCGACCGCTGGAAGCATATCGACCAAGCCAAGGCGTTCGAGATATACCGCATCGTACAAGAGCTTATGGGCAACATCGCAAAGCATGCCAAGGCACACATTATCAATGTATCTATGACATACGAGAAGTGGGGACAGATAGTGCTCGCCGTGGAGAACGACGGGGCAGAGCCTCAACTCAAGGATTCGGCAAACGGCATCGGTCTCCACACCACTGCCGACCGCGTGCTCGCCATGAACGGAGAGATTAAGCGCTCGGAAGCCAACGGTATGTACAAGGTAGAAATAAAGCTTAATTAGTAAAGAGAAATGAACAAGACGATAGAACACTCGGCACGCATCCTGGTTGTCGACGACCACCCCATTGTGCGCAAAGGCATTGCCGCCCTACTATGCCATACCACCGCAGCCACCATTGCCGAGGCATCGTGCGCTGCCGAAGCGATAGACATATCAAGAAAGCAAAGCGTCGACATAGCCGTTATCGACCTCGAATTGCCCGACGCCAACGGCTTGCAACTAATAACACGCCTACGCTGCACCATGCCCAAAATGCGCTTCGTTGTATACACAATGCACGAAGAGCCATGGATTATAGACGAGCTGCAAGACGTCAATGTGGATGCCATCGTGCTTAAGGGCGACGACCCTTACGAGCTGCAAATGGCTGTAGAATCGGTAAAGATAGGCATAGGATACTACTCTTCAAGATTCAAGAAGTGCGCCGACAACGCCCCGGGACACCTTACCGAGCGCGAGAAGGAGGTGCTGCAGATGATGTGCGACGGCATGTCGAGCAAGCTGATAGCCGAGAAGATGTGTGTAAGCGAGAACACCGTGGAGTATCACCGCAAGCAAATATTAAGGCGCATCGGTGCCAAGAACAATGTGCAGGCTGTAAGCATAGCGCTTAAAGAAGGACTGCTACCTATGATATAACGACCAAAAATCTTGTCTTTTTTGGGTCAAAACCCTACGGAAATCCATAGGAATGACCTACGGAAAATAATAGTTTTTAGTGGCTTTGCATCTGATTGCAACCCAAATATTCGTGTACTTGCTTTTTTGTTTCTAATTTTGTATAGTATCAGAAGAAAAAAGTACCAATATTTATGACAGATATAAAGACCACTATAACCAAACGCGAACTGGAGATTCTAAACCTCCTGTCACGCGGTATGAACAGCAACGAGATAGCTGCCCAGCTCTTTATATCGCACCATACCGTAGATTTTCATCGCCGTCAGCTAATGCAGAAGACAGGCTCTAAAAACATTGCCGACCTCATTGGCAATGCTTTTAGACTGGGCATATTGTCTAAATAAAGACTAACCCAAAACTATTAATAAATATGAAACACATTTCACCCGTTTTAGCAAGCATAGCCTTGCTGGCAAGTTTGGGCGCTGTGGCTCAAACCACACCACGCGTCCGTATGTTCATCCCCACAACTCCCGGCGTTAGGGTAATGTCGCAGGCTGAGACCGCACGTGCCAAAGCCAAGACAGACGATACTGTCAAGAAGACGCTGATAACAAAGATGGAGATGACCTCCGACAACGGCAGAAGAGAATACTGCAACGTGACGTACAACGAGCGCGGACACTTCAAGACCCTCGACTACGGCACATACAAGATGCAGTACGACTACGAGTATGGATATGGCAGCCACTGGACAAAGAAGACCGTGACAAGGGTGGAGACCAGCCACTCTATAGTAGAGAGCAAGGAAGAGCGCACCCTTGACAACCAGGGACGAGTTACGTCGATTAAGCGATACGAACTGGCAGACGAGAAGATGGCGCTCGCAAGCGAGGAGGTGTACGAGTATAACCACAACACCAATGGCATGCTTGTAAAGCAGGTGGAGTATAACACTTTCGACGGCACTGCATATCACACTTTGCTGCGCCAATGGTTTGCACCTACAAAGAGCT
>USCM01000139.1 GCA_900553155.1 uncultured Prevotella sp.
TCAGTAAACGCCACACTAAAGAAGCTCAACATCAGCGATGAGGAGCGCCCCGTAGGCATACAGATATACGGAAGGGATGTAGAGTCGATGGTGGAGGCTGCCAAGATAGTGGAACAGGCACACCCCGACGTTATCGACATCAACTTCGGATGCCCCGTTAAGAAGGTGGCAGGAAAGGGTGCCGGTGCCGGAATGTTGCAGAACATACCTCTCTTGCTCGACATAACAAGAGAGGTGGTGAAGGCTGTCAACACCCCCGTGACGGTTAAGACACGTCTTGGCTGGAACTCGGACAACCTCGTGATAACCGACCTTGCCGAACAACTGCAAGACTGCGGCATACAGGCGCTTACCATACACGGCCGTACACGTGCCCAGATGTATACAGGCGACGCCGACTGGACATTGATAGGCGAGGTTAAGCGCAACCCACGCATACACATACCCATCATCGGCAATGGCGACATCTGCACACCGGAGCAGGCCAAGGAAGCCTTCGAGCGTTATGGTGTGGATGCCGTTATGGTGGGACGAGCCACCTTTGGACGTCCATGGATATTCAAGGAGATGCGCGACTATCTCGACTGTAAGCCTGCCGACCCTACGCTTACCTTCGACCGCAAGCTCGACATATTGCTCGAGCAGCTGCGCATCAACGTAGAGCGCATAGACGAGTATCGTGGCATACTGCATACACGCCGACACATTGCGGCTTCGCCGATATTCAAGGGAATACCCGACTTCCGCCAAACACGCATCGCCATGCTGCGTGCTACAACCGTAGACGAGCTTACAGCCATTATGGAGAGTGTGCGAGAGCGTGTCAAGAACGGCGATATTCCGACGGCGACATGCCCACATGCTCTTTAAAGTACTTGCCTAAGAACGACTGATTGGAGAAGTTTAGTTCTTGGGCAATTTCTTTTATGCTCTTCTGTGTGTTGCGGAAGAGCATGCGCAGCTCCATCGTTACGTACGAGTCGATCCACTCGCTTGGGGTGCGCTTGGATACCATCTTTATAGTCTCCGACAGATACTTGGGCGATATGCACAGCTGCTCCGAGTACCAACCCACGCGGCGTTCGGTACGGAAGTTGGCCTCCACAAGCAGCAAGAACTTGGTGAATATCTCCTCAGATCTTGAGTTGCACCCGTCGTTCTTTACCTGTGCCGTGTATATAACGTTACACATCTCGTACACCATGGTAAGGAACAGCGACTGCACCATCTGCCGGCGGAAGTGGTTGTCTGGCTCACTTATTTTATCCTTCATCTGGAAGAAGGTGTCGCGTATGAAGTTGGCGCGGACTTCCGGCAGACGAAACACGGGATGATTGCGTGCGAAGAGGAAGAGCGACGACAGCTCGTGTACGCTCTTTATAGTCTCCTTAAAGAAGTTGTAGTCGATTATGATGCCAATGCCACGGCAGTCGGGTGTCATCGTACAGTCGTGCGTAACACGTCCCTGGTTGATGATGATAAGGTCGCCAGGCTCTACCACATGCTCCACGGTGTCTACATAATAGCGTGCCGAACCCTTGAGGCACATTCCTACGAGCAGACACTGCATGCGTCGTGGCTCCTTGGGCAAAGGCAGGTTGGCCATCTCGTCAATAAGCAGTATATCGCCTTTGATATACGTTCCGCTGCACATGCGTATGGCATAGTCAACGGTTATGTCCCTAAATCCTATGTTGTTCATTGACATCCTCCTTGTTTAGTTGTTTACTTGTCTGCTTGTCTACTTGTAAACTCGTCTTCTTGTCTTCTTGTCCTTCCGTTCGCTATCTTCCACGCTGTAGGCGGAAGCTTAGCTGGTACAGCGCCGCGCCGAATATCATAAGCGAGAATGCCACCGCCATAAGCACGTTGTTCATGTTGCCGCCGTAGAACTCTACAAGCGTCTTGTCGGCTGCATACGGAAAGAGGCGGTAGGAGAAGAAGGCTATGGTGTTGTTGGTAAAGTGGAACACGAGGCCCGGCACGATGCTGCGTGTGCGCATATACATCCATCCAAGCAGCAAGCCCATAACGAAGGCGTTGATGCCCTGTGCCATATTGAGGTGTACAATGCCAAAGAGTGCCGCCGTTACTACTATGGCTGCCCAATGCCAACGCACGTCAAGCGCATCGAGCAGACGGCGCAGTATGGCTCCGCGAAACACCATTTCCTCGGCTATCGGGGCAAGAACTCCAACCGCAAGAAAGCCGCTGTCGTGGCTCATTATGTCCTTAAACAGCTTGGCATATCCCTCCGGCATGTCTATGCCGGCTTGCTCTATGGCAAAGGTCATGGGCATAACGCTGCCTCCGGCAAGGCAAATAACCCAAAACAGCGTAAACCAAGGACGCTGACTGATATAGTGGTTGGGCATTGGTGTCCACTTGCGCCATGCAAAGAGGGCTATGGCGAGCACGCTGCTGACGATGGAGCACACTATTGTTGCTATTGGCGATACGTCTTCTGTTTGGCAGACAATCTGCGTAACGGTGCCTACCGCAATTTGTATTGCGGCAAACATAAGGACGTATAGCAAAGAGTCGGTTATCGCTTTCTTCATATTATAGAGTTGTTTTTATTTGCTATAGTAGGGCTGTGCCGTTGAGTGGACCATATTTGTTTGGTGGCATTGAGGTCTTTTTGCAGCTGCGCCATAAGCTCGTCGACGCTGCCAAACCGCTCCTCGCCACGCAATCGCTGTATAAAGTCCACGCTTACCTGGCGTCCGTAGATGTCGCCCTCAAACCCGATGATGTGCGCTTCGAGCGTCTGGCTGTTGCGCTGGAAGGTGGGGTTGTTGCCTATATTCATCATAGCCGGCATGCCCTTGCCTCCCTCTATGCTAACGCTTACGGCGTAGGCGCCGGTCTGCGGTATAAGCTGCTCGGTGCAAAGGGGGGCGATGTTGGCAGTGGGGAAGCCCATCTTTCTACCCTCCTCAAAGCCGTGTGCCACGTTGCCCGTTATGCGGTAGGGGCGTCCAAGGCAGCGGCAAGCCTCCGCCACATTGCCCTCGGCAAGCAGTCGGCGCACAAGCGACGACGACACACGCAAGCCGTCGACATCCACCGGGGTGTTGAGCAGCACGTCGATGCCCATCTCCTTGCCGTAGGCGGCATATTGGTCGAAGCCCTCGGCACGGTTGTGGCCAAAGCGGTTGTCGTAGCCTATGAGCAGGCGGCGCACCCCGAGGCGGTCGTGCAGCACCTGCTGCATAAACTCCTGGGCAGACAGCTGAGCCAACTGCAGGTCGAAGTGCAGCACCTCCACACGGTCTACACCCGTGGCTTTGAGCAGTTGCAGCTTGGTGTCGGTAGACGTAAGGAGCTGCGGCACATAGGAGGCATGCACCACTTGGCGCGGATGTAGGTCGAAGGTTATGACCATCGACTTCATCCCCCCGTCCTTGGCAGTCTGCTTCAGACGGTCTATAACAAACTGGTGTCCACGGTGTACGCCGTCGAAGAAGCCGATGGTGGCGCAGAAGGCGTCGTTGGTTATGCTGTTGTCCATATTTCCTTGTTTCGGCACCAGTCTAAACCGGTGGTCTCGTGCAGCGTTGTTATGCCCAAAGCCTCGGCAGCCAGGCAGTTCTCCTTGAGGTCGTCTATAAAGAGCGTGTCCTCGGCAAGGATGCCAGCCTCTTTTAAGGCTTGCTCAAAAATGTCTTTGTTAGGCTTTTTGCGGTGCATCTCATACGACAGAAACACCTTTTCAAAGTAGAAGTCGGCAGTCTTTCCGTCTATCGTAAAGTGGTTGTCGCGGCAATAGTTCCAGTGCATAATGTTGGTGTTTGACAGCAAGAAGATGCGGTGTCCAGCCGCTTTAAGGCGCTCTATCAGTTGCAGCTTCTCCACAGGTATGCCCGTAAGCAGCTGGTTCCAAGCCCATACAATGTCGGCATCGCTTGTGGTAGAGCCAGACAGGCGGCGCACCTCGTCGCAAAATTGGGCTTGGCTGATGCGTCCCAGTTCGGTATCAAGGAAGAGGTCCTCGGTGCGGTGCTCCTCCACGTATGTGGCAATGGCACCGCATCCTATCTCCTTGAAGGCCTTGATGCAGCGCTCGGGGTTAAGGCCCACGAGCACACAGCCAAGGTCGAATATTATGTTCTTTTTCATTTCTGTACTTTTAGGTTACGTGTCGGAATCCACGCCGCAGCCCATCCAATGAGCAGCACCGTGACAAACACTATAGCCACATCGTCGTAGTGGACGCTTACGGGGTAGGCATTGACGACAAACGAGCCTGCGCTGTCGCCCATGTGTACAAATCCGAACTCTTGTTGCAGCCAACAGAGCAGCAGACCCAGCAATATGCCCACAACGGCTCCAGCCGCCGATATCATACGTCCCTCAAACAGGAAGATGCGTCTTATCTGCGAGTCGGTGGCTCCGAGGTTGCGCAGCGTTATGGCATCGTCCTTCTTGTCGATGATGAGCATCGACAGCGACGATATGATGTTGAAGCATGCCACCATCAGTATGAAGGTAAGGAAGAAGTATGCCAAGACCTTCTCTATCTGCATTATGTTGAAGGTGTCGGCTTGCTGCTCAAAGCGGTCGAGCACCTTGAAGCGCTTGCCCACAATGTCTTGCATCTCCTTTTTGGCATCGCTGATGTCGGTTCCGGGCTTCAGACGTATCTGCAACGACGACAGCATGCCGTCCTGGTCGAACAGGCGACGGGCAAAATCGACCGAGCATATCAGTCGGCCTCGGTCGTACTTGGCTTGGTTTACGGCATACACCACACCGGGCGATATAAGCGAGTCGACCACAAAGCCCTCGGTAGGGTCGGCAAGCTCGGTAAGCTGGCCTTGTCTTACGGGAGCATACAGCTTGAGATAGCCGTCGAAGCGTGCGCTCATACCGAGGTCTTGTGCAAGGCGTATGCCCGGAATGGCATAGAAGAGGTTGGCGGCTTGCAGTGTAAACTCGCCGTCGCCATACAGAATGTCGTCGATGTTGGTAAGCTGCTGGAAGTTGCTCTGCACACCCATCACCGTCACCATCTGTTGCTGTCGGCCGTAGATGGCGAGTGCTTGGTCTTCCACCACGTCGGTGGCAACAGCCACATCGGGCAGCTGCCTTATTTTTGTAAGCACGGGGTCGTCGGCAGGTGCCGTCTTTCCGCTTGTGGGTACAATCTCTATTTGTGGGTCGAAGTTGGTGAAGAACGATGCCACGAGGTCGTGGAAGCCGTTGAACACACTAAGCACAATGACCAACGCCATTGTAGCCACAGCCACCCCGACAACCGAGATGGCAGATATAACGTTGATGGCATTGGTCGACTTCTTGGAGAAGATGTACCTCCGTGCAATGTAGAAAGGAAAGTTCATCGTACCCGGTTTATTTCTTCAACAGCTCGTCAATGCGCTCGATGTAGTCGAGCGAGTCGTCGATGAAGAATCTAAGTTCGGGTATGATGCGCAGCTGGTTGCGTACACGTGTGCCAAGCTCGTAGCGTATTGTCTTCTCGTTGGCGGTTACGTTCTTT
>USCM01000140.1 GCA_900553155.1 uncultured Prevotella sp.
TGAAGCTGCGCGATATGGGCAAAATCAAGATGTCGGACAAGGTGTTTGGACCGCAAGGCATACTGAACGACACCTTCTACGTAAACTCCATACGAGACAAACGCTACTTCGACATAACCGTTGAGCAGCTGCTCAGACACAAGGCGGGATTCACAAATTATGCCGGCGACGCCATCTTCTCGACAAGATACATAATGCAGCAGAACCGCCTTACCACCCCACCCGACCACCGCACACTGCTGCGCATCGTCTTGAAGCGACACCTCGGCTACACACCGGGTACAGCGCAGCGCTACTGCAACATTGGCTACACACTGCTGTCGCTCATCATACAGAAGCGCACCGGCATGTCGTACGAACGCTTTATGCAGAAGTTTGTGCTCGAACCGGCAGGCTGTTACGACTTCCATATAGCCGGCAACTACCTCAAGGACCGCCGACACAACGAGTCGATATACTATATGCACTCAAGCTCGGAGCCTGCCGCCGAATTCAACAACTCGGGCCGTATGGTGGTGAGATGCTACGGCGAGAACGACATCACGACGTCGCTTGGTGCCGGCGCATGGGTGGCTTCGGCTGCCGAGGTATGCCGACTCGTGGCTGCCATAGACGACGACCCCACCATGCCCGACGTGCTTAGCCGACAGGCTGTGAGCATGATGACGCAGGAAATGCCCGACCACCAGTTCTCATTAGGCTGGAACTTCACACCCAAGCGAGGTCCGTGGATTCGCACCGGCTCATTGGTTGGCACGGCTGCACTAATTCTGCGCTATGCCGACGGCGAGTGCTGGGTGTTCATCACCAACACAAGCACATGGAAGGGACACGAGTTCTCCAAAGACACAATGGCTCTGTTTGAGAAGCTGCGCAAGAAGTTTGGCAGCAAAATGCCAAAGCGCAATATGTTTGTGAAATAAGAATATAGTTGTGAAAACTATGTAGGACGTATGATAAAAAAGAGAGAAAAGAAGGTCGCCAACAGCAATTAGCTGTTGGCGTTCTTTTTTATTGTTACTTTGCTGCATTTTTATCCTAATCTGAATAAAACTCAATCATTTCGTTATTTTTTACCGATAAAAGGTTGCAAAATAAAATATAATTAGTACTTTTGTATCCGAAAAAGAAATAGAGAGATTTTTTTAAGGATAAAACGGTAGCATTTATGAACAAGGAATATTTGATATACAAATTGTCTGACGAGGTTAAGAACTCGTGCAAGATAGATAACGCTTTGTTTCAGAAATACGGTGTCAAGCGCGGATTGCGCAACGAAGACGGCAGCGGTGTACTTGTTGGACTGACCAATATAGGCAATGTTGTTGGCTACGAACGAGCAGAAGACGGACATCTCGAACCCACTGAAGGAAAGCTCTTCTACCGAGGATACGAACTGGACGACCTTGTAACACCTATCATAAATGAGCGCCGATTCGGATTTGAGGAGATTGCCTACCTCCTGTTATCAGGCAACTTGCCAGACAAAGAGGACCTTGAGGCCTTTAAGCAACTCGTCAACGACAATATGTCGCTCGACCACAAGACCATTGTGCACATCATCGACCTCGAAGGTTCGAACATCATGAACATCCTTGCACGTAGTGTGTTGGAGATGTACACGTTCGACCCAAATCCAGACGACCTCTCAAGAGACAACCTTATGCGTCAGGCGGTGGAGCTTATAGCACGCTTTCCTACCATTATCGCATACGCGTACAATATCTACAGACACAGCGTACAGGGCAGATCGCTGCACATACGTCACCCAAGAGAGAATATGTCGATTGCCGAGAACTTCCTGTATATGCTCAAGCACGAGGACTTTACCGAGCTGGACGCTCGCATGCTGGACCTCCTGCTGATAATTCAGGCTGAGCACGGCGGCGGTAACAACTCTACATTCACGGTACGTGTGACGTCGTCAAGCCGCACCGACACCTACTCGAGCATTGCCGCCGGCATTGGCTCGCTTAAGGGTCCGCTGCACGGAGGAGCCAACATCAAGGTGATTAACATGATTCATCACCTTAAGGAACAGATACAAGACTGGACATCCGTGGACGAGATTGACACCTATCTCAACCGTATTCTCAATAAGGAGGTGTACGACAAGACCGGACTTATCTATGGCATCGGCCATGCTGTATACACTCTGAGCGACCCACGAGCCAAGGAGCTGAAGCGTCTTGCAGGCGAACTGGCAAGGGAGAAGGGCAGAGAGAAGGAATACGAGTTTCTGCGTCTGCTCGAGCAGGAAGGCATCAAGTGTGTACAGGCTCACCGCAACACCAAGAAGCCGATATGCGCCAACGTCGATTTCTACTCGGGTTTCATATACGAGATGATTGGTTTGCCACAGGAGATATACACCCCTATATTCGCTATGGCACGTATCGTGGGCTGGATGGCACACCGTATAGAAGAGCTTAACATGGAGGGCAGACGCATCATACGTCCGGCTTACAAGAATGTGCTCGACGTGAAAGAATACTCAACACTAACGGATAGGTAAAAAGATAAGATAAACAACATTAAACACCAATAGAAGAATGAACGCATTAGAAACTGTAGAGCGCCTTAAGCAGCGCTTCCCAAACGAGCCTGAATATATCCAGGCTGTTAGTCAGGTCCTCAGCACTATTGAGGAAGAGTACAACCGTCACCCTGAATTCGACCGCGCCAACCTTATCGAGCGCCTTTGCATTCCAGACCGCATAATCTCGTTCCGCGTGACATGGGTAGACGACAAGGGCAACGTACAGACCAATATGGGTTACCGTATTCAGCATAACAACGCCATTGGCCCGTACAAAGGCGGTATCCGTTTCCACGCTTCTGTAAACCCGTCAATCCTTAAGTTCCTTGCTTTTGAGCAGACATTCAAGAATGCCCTCACTACATTGCCTATGGGCGGTGGCAAGGGTGGCTCCGACTTCTCTCCACGTGGCAAGAGCAACGCAGAGGTTATGCGTTTCTGCCAGGCATTTATGAACGAGCTTTATCGCCACATCGGTCCCGACGAGGACGTTCCGGCAGGCGATATCGGCGTAGGCGGACGTGAGGTTGGCTATATGTTTGGCCAGTACAAGAAGCTCACACACACATTCGTTGGTGTATTGACAGGTAAGGGTCAGGAGTTTGGCGGCTCGCTCATCCGTCCTGAGGCTACCGGTTATGGCAATGTATACTTCCTCGACAATATGCTCAAGACACGCGGCATCGAAATTAAGGGCAAGCGTGTTTTGGTTAGCGGTTCGGGCAATGTGGCACAGTATACTGTAGAGAAGCTTATCCAACTTGGCGCTATACCAGTAACACTCTCCGACTCAGACGGCTATATCTACGACCCAGATGGTATTGATGCAGAAAAACTTGCTTATGTTAAGGAGCTAAAAAATGTTGAGCGCGGACGTATCCGCGAGTATGCCGAGGAGTACGGAGTGAAGTATGTTGCCGGCGCACGTCCTTGGAGCGAGAAGGCCGACATCGCTCTTCCTTCTGCCACACAGAACGAGATCGACGGCGACGACGCACGCACTCTTGTTGCCAACGGCGTTATCGCAGTGAGCGAGGGAGCCAATATGCCTTCTACACCAGAGGCTATCAAGGTGTTCCAGGACGCCAAGTTGCTCTATGCTCCGGGCAAGGCAGCCAATGCCGGCGGTGTTGCTGTATCGGGTCTTGAGATGACTCAGAACTCTGAGCGTCTGCGTTGGAGCAGCGAAGAGGTTGATGCTAAGTTGCACAACATCATGAACGAGATTCATGCCAACTGCGTTAAGTATGGTACACAGGCCGACGGCTACGTGAACTATGTACGCGGTGCCAACGTTACGGGCTTCCTCAAGGTTGCAAAGGCAATGATGGCGCAAGGCATTGTATAAAATATTAGATTGTATAAAATAAGGAGGTATGGTTTTTTAATCATACCTCCTTGTTTTATATACATATTACTAATTTGTCTTTTACTATTAACATAGCACTGCGGCTATGCCTTAAGACTCTTTCGATACCATTCGAACAGCCGCTCCACACCTTCTTCTATCTCCACCTTGTGGGTCCATCCAAGACTGTGAAGCTTCTCCACATCAATAAGCTTGCGTGGTGTACCGTCTGGCTTGCTGGCGTCAAACTCTATCTCGCCATCAAAACCTACGGTACGTGCAACAAGCTCGGAGAGTCGGCGAATGGTAAGCTCCTTACCTGTTCCGACGTTGATATGACAATTGCGTATCTCGCCGAGCGACGGAATAGCACCTCCTCGTCCCTCGCTGTTGTTGCGGTCTACGGCTCCACTTGCATCCACTCCATACATCACCGACGAATACTTCTCGATGCCAATGACGTCCTTGAAGTCGACATTAAGCAGCACATGCACACTGGCGTCTGCCATATCCTCGCTCCACAAGAACTCGCGCAGCGGACTGCCTGTACCCCATAACACCACCTTATTGTCTGTTATGCCATAGTAGGCAAGCGCAGCAAGTATGCGGTCGTGCGACGACGAGCCGTCAACATTGCCCTCGCCTATCTTCTCGCGCAGACGAGCATCAGGATTGATAGGACGCTTGTTCATATCCACCTCTATCGACTGCCAGTCGCCCTCGTGTATCAGTCGGGCAAGATATACCTTGCGCATCATTGCAGGCATAACGTGCGAATTCTCCAAGTGGAAGTTGTCGTTAGGACCATACAGATTGGTTGGCATCACAGCTATATAATTGGTGCCATACTGCAGGTTGTAGCTCTCGCACATCTTAAGACCCGCAATCTTGGCTATAGCATATTCTTCGTTGGTGTATTCAAGGGGCGATGTAAGCAGAGCATCCTCCTTCATAGGCTGCGGCGCGTCCTTGGGATATATACAGGTAGAACCAAGGAAGAGCAGCTTCTTTACCCCATGACTATAAGCGTTGCTAATGACATTGCACTGCATCTTCATGTTTTGCATGATAAAGTCGGCTCGATAGAGCGAGTTTGCCATAATGCCACCCACAAAAGCGGCTGCAAGTACAACGGCATCGGGGCGCTCGGCATCGAAGAATCGCTCAACTGCATATTGGTCGGTAAGGTCGAGTTCGGCATGGGTTCGGCCTACAAGATTGTTGTAACCACGCGATTTTAGATTATTCCAAATAGCCGAACCCACGAGTCCGCGGTGTCCGGCTATATATATCTTACTGTCTTTTGCTAACATTTCTTATTGTCTTTACTATTTAACGACGCCCTTCTCAAGATACTCTGCCAAGTTGCAGCGCACCTTTACACCGGCATCATCGGCAGCCACCTTGGCCATATCGCTCTCCACCATTATGCGTACAAGGTCCTCAAAGGAAGTCTTTGCGGGATCCCAGCCAAGTTCGGCACGCGCCTTTGTTGGGTCGCCCCAAAGATTAACAACGTCAGTTGGACGGAAGAAGTCGGGCGAAACCTCAATAAGCACCTTACCCGTTGC
>USCM01000141.1 GCA_900553155.1 uncultured Prevotella sp.
GCTTCTGTGTCTTCTGTGAGTTCTGTGGGAACTACAAAAACAAAGTAT
Source organism: uncultured Prevotella sp. (assembly GCA_900553155.1). Lineage (GTDB taxonomy): Bacteria > Bacteroidota > Bacteroidia > Bacteroidales > Bacteroidaceae > Prevotella. Next base: position 49 of record USCM01000141.1, read on the forward strand.
CCGATGAACCATAATTAAGAGCAAACAATAAAACAATGAACTATAGCAATCTTTTAAAGATAGCCCTACGCGCAATAGCCGCCAACAAGCTACGCTCCTTCCTCACAGCCCTCGGCATCATCATCGGTGTGGCTTCGGTCATCACGATGCTTGCCATCGGTCAGGGTTCGAAGAGGAGCATACAGGCCAACATTGCCGAGATGGGCTCCAACATGATAATGATTAGTCCGGGTGCCGACCGACGCGGACCGGGCGGTGTAAGGCAGGATGCCTCGTCTATGGAGACTCTGAAGATGAACGACTACCAGTCGATTAAGGACGAGTGCAACTTCATCAAGGGCATTAGCCCCACTGTCAACAGCAGCGGCCAGTGGATTTACGGCAACAACAATGCCCCGTCGTCTATCTACGGCGTCAACCAAGACTACCTGGATATACGCCAGCTGTCGGTAGACGAGGGCGAGATGTTTACCGATGCCGACATCAAGGCGAGTGCCAAGGTGTGCATATTGGGACAGACGGTGGTGGACAACCTCTTCCCCGACGGCTCCGACCCTGTAGGCAAGGTGGTGCGATTCAACAGCATCCCCTTCCGCGTTGTCGGCGTACTGAAGAAGAAGGGCTACAACTCTATGGGTATGGACCAGGACGACCTTGTGCTTGCGCCATACACAACGGTTATGAAGCGCATCTTGGCTCAGACCTATCTCGGAGGCATCACCTGCTCGGCTATAACCGAAGACCTTACAAGCAAGGCTATCGACGAGATAACAACCATCCTGCGCCGCAACCATAAACTCAAGGATGCCACCGACACTCAGGCTGCCGATGACGACGACTTCAACATCCGTTCGCAAGAAGAGCTGGCAAGCATGATGAACTCTACTACCGACATGATGACCATATTGCTGGGATGTGTGGCTGGCATTTCGCTCATTGTAGGTGGTATAGGCATTATGAACATTATGTATGTAAGCGTAACCGAGCGCACACGCGAGATTGGTCTGCGTATGTCGGTAGGTGCTCGTGGTGTCGACATCCTCAACCAGTTTCTTATCGAGGCTATCCTGCTTAGCGTTACGGGTGGCTTGATAGGTGTGGCATTGGGTGTTGGAGCCTCGTATGCCGTCAAGCTTATAGCCCACTGGCCTATCTACATCCAGCCTTGGAGCATAATTATGAGTTTTGCCGTTTGTACATTCACCGGTGTGTTCTTCGGTTGGTATCCAGCCAAGAAGGCTGCACAACTCGACCCGATTGAGGCTATAAGATACGAATAGCCGAAAAACTTGGATAATAGTAAAAAAAATATCACGTAACGTTATTGTAATTATTACATTTTTCGTAATTTTGCAGCGAGAATACTAAAAACATGGGGGGTAATGGTTTATCCCCCAATGATTTTATATAAACCAAGTCAGAGTTAGAAGATACTTTTACAATTATTAGTGAGTTATATTGTAGTAATAATTACATTGATTTCATGCTTCGCACTGGACACGGCTGCTCAGGTTAAAACCACCGACAGCACCTTTGTCCAGAATTCGCGTCCCATCCAATTTATTGTAAACAGGATAAACGTCAGCGATCAAGACAGAGAGTGGATTACCCATGTCCTCATTCCCCAGCTTGAAGCTTTGGGCGACAGAGGCATCGTCCTTGGACGTGCCACAGCATCGCCTGAAGGTCCATACGACAACAACTGTCGTCTGGCCAAGGGTCGTCGTGCCTCTGTGGACAGGCTGCTCGGCAACTACGGCATCAGCACAGACCGCATACGCTATGATGTCGTACCCGAGGATTATGCCCTCCTCCGCACGCTGATGCACATCAGTAAGGATGCAAGATTGCATGAGGTCGACTCACTTATCAACCATTATGGCTCCAACACCGCCCGCCTTAAGGAGGCGATGAAGCGGTATGACGGCGGCAAGCTATGGCGATACGTGCTAAAGGAGTATTTCCCTGTGCTGCGTGCCGTGCGCATAATGGCTATAGACAAGCGTAAGCTTTTTGGCTTGGACGACAACAGTATGCTCTCTAAGCCTTTGGCTATAATGCCGACAACTATCCCCAACGATGTTCAACTCGACATCCCCACTTTTCCTTTCAGCAATTACACCACACTGCCACGCCGCGAACTCTTGAGCGTTAAGACCAATCTGCTGCTCGACTTTGCCTATATGCCTGGCTACGACCGCTTTTGCCCTATACCCAACGTGGCTATTGAGTATTATCCGCTTCACGGACACCTAACCTACGGGGCAAGCTTCGACGGTCCGTGGTGGCAGCATTACGATGAGCACAAGTATTTCCAACTGCGCAACTATCAGCTCCACACCCGCTATTATCTGCGAAGCGGCGACATACGCGAGCGGGGGTTGGGACAAGGGGCTGCCTTCAAGGGACTCTACTTCAGCCTTTACGCGCACGCGTACCTATATAACATCTGCTTCGGTGAGAGACGCGGATGGGAGGGCGAAGGTTGGGGCGCCGGCGCCGGCATAGGATATGTTGTGCCGTTGGGACGCTCCGAGCATTGGCGACTGGAGCTTGGCTTGCAGGCTGGATATCTCCACACGCTCTACCTATCAATGGAAGTGTCCCGTCGACCCCGACACGGACACGGAACAGTATTACTATAAATGGTACGGCGATGCCAAGGACTTCCGCAAGAGACAGCATCGCTACTCATGGCTGGGTCCTACCCGACTGGAGATAACGCTAAGTTACGACTTGCTCTATAGACGTAACACAAAGAAGAATTAACGATGATTAATAAGATAACAGCTGCATGCCTCGTCATCCTGGGTCTAATGACGACGAGTTGCGAGCGCGAGCCGATGCTTCATCTTCATCAAGGTGGTGCCGACGTCGATATACCTATTCCCTCCATCGACCTCAACCTCAAGGTGGTATGGAACTATCTGTTCAAGTACGACGTCGAGTACGACTGGCAGGCAGAATGGATATACGGTTGGGACGATACCGACCAGTCTATGTTTGGCTCAATAGGCTATACCGAACCTAAAGCGTTTGAGGTGCGACGCTATTTCACCGGCAACACCCAGTACGGCACGCACACGTCGCCCTACAAGCACACCATCAACGGCAACTCTATCTACGCCAGGTACGACTTCGGCTTCTGGGACATCCTTGCATGGAACTATATCGACACCCCAGACGGTGTGCAGAGTGTGCGCATAGACGAGACGTCCACGTACGAATATGTAACGGCATACACCGGACAGACCATGAACCCGTCCTCGTACAATGCGCCCAACTTCTCCCACTCGTTCTATCAGCCGGAGGAGCTGTTCTCCAGTTACGAAAAGGGCATCGAAATAAACAATAGTCTGGACGGATTCACCTTCGACGAGGAGCGCAACTGCTGGGTACGTACGCTCGAAGCGCAGCTCCAGCCACTTACGTATATCTATTTAGTGCAGGTTATTCTGCACCATAACAACCGCAACGGAAGGAGGGTTACCTCCATCGACGGCAACGCCAACCTTAGTGGTATGGCACGCTCCGTCAATGTCAATACGGGCGTGACCGGAACGGACGCCATCACCGTCAACTTCCATATGCGAATGAAGCGAGACATCGTCGACAAGAAGGGAGAGACGGTGGACGTGATAGGCGGCAAGGCACTGACCTTCGGTATGCCTAAGCTCAACCCCTACAAGCTCGACACCCGTTCGTACAAGGAGTCGTTGGAGAAGGTGGCAGAGGCAGATCTCAACAACCGCCACTATGTTGACGTTAAGATGCAGTTCTACAACGGTAAGGACTCCACCATCGTCTTCGACGTTACCGACCAGGTGCGCCGACTCTATCGCGGTGGCGTCATAACCTTGGAGCTTGACATGGACAAGGTGCCCATACCCAACCGCTCTGGTGGTTCGGGCTTTGACGCCGTGGTGGAAGACTTCGAGGAGAAGCAATGGGAGTTTGATATGTAACAACATGTATTCAATATTATATAAATAAAACAAATATTTTAGATTTATGAACAAGTATTTTCTTTTAGCCGCTTCAGCCTTGGCTCTCGCCAGCTGCTCAAGCGACGACTTCCTCGGAGAGAATCCAGGAAACGTACAAAATGCTACAACTGCTATCAACTTTGGTGGTGAGGCAGGTAAGATTACTCGTGGAACTCAAACAGGTTCTACAGCAGCAACCACTCTTAAAAAACACTTTGTTGTTTTTGGAGATAAGACTAATGTTGAAGGAACAACACAAGCTGTTTACGACCACTATGATGTAAAATGGATTGGTGATGAAGCAGCCAATAAAACTCAAACAAACCAGCATGGTTGGGAGTATGTAGGCTATACACCTAATAAAAACAGCAGTTTGGCCACAGATGCTAAACAGTCAATCAAGTATTGGGACTACTCTGCTTCTGAGTACAACTTTGCAGCATTCTCTTTAGGTGAATTAACAAACGAGACTGACCCTACAGACCCTTACAAGAATCAGCTTAAGTATAACGATGCTACAGGTACTATCGCAGCTGGCAACGTAAAGATTTCACAGATTGAGTCAAAGGCTTCAAAATATACTGTTGAAGGTGCTGTTGGTGACATCACAAAGCTTTATATCTCTGACCGTATCACAGCAAAACCTAATGGTACAACTCCTGATATTGATTATAATAAACCTGTTCAATTCAACTTCCGTGCTCTTAAGACCCTTGTTCGTATGGGTATATTCGAGACTGTTAACGGATATTCTGTTAAGGATGTGAAGTTCTATAGTTCAACTAACACAACAAGTGCAACTGCAACAGGAACTCCAGGCTTGTACTCTGAGAATAATACAATACCAGCAGGCAATGGTACTGCAACTATAACATTTGGAACAAGCACTACTGATGGAAGCTATAATAAAGCTTTGGTAAAATGGACTTCTACAACAAATACTAAAGACATTACTTTTGGTAACCTCAAGCTAAAAGATGCAGAATCAAAAGAAGCAGCTGGAAAAAACTACCTTGGCCGTACATCTGCAGACGCCTCATTACCAGAAGATTACAATACTGTAATTCCAAGTGCAGAAATTGGTAAACTTACTTTGAAGGTTGACTACACTTTGGTTTCTACTGATGGTAGTAAAGAGGAGATTAAAGTAACTGGCGCTACTGCTGTAGTTCCTGCAGAATATACAAAGTGGCAGCCTAACTACTCTTACACTTACATCTTCAAGATTTCTGATAAGACTAATGGTTCTACAGGTGATCCAACCAAACCAGGTCTCTATCCTATTGTATTCGATGCTGTAGTAACAGAAACAGAAAATGGTATCCAGAACACTATAACCACTGAAGAAACTCCTTCTATCACTACTTATGCAAAGGGTAAT
>USCM01000142.1 GCA_900553155.1 uncultured Prevotella sp.
TTCAAGCTCTTTACTGCAATTGAGATTGCCATTGAGATTGCTTGCGGATTTTAGGATATACTAAAACTAATATACTATAAAACAAAACTATGGAGCAACAAGTAAAGAACTTAATCGCTGTTTCGCTTCTCGCACCTATCGCCGCACAGTCGGCAATGGCTGCCAAGAAACCTAAAAACACCGACCCAACACGTCCTAACGTCATCATCATCCTTGCCGACGACCTCGGCTATGGCGACTTGGGATGCTATGGCGCAAAGAATGTGCAGACACCTAACGTAGATCGTCTTGCACAGCAGGGTATACGCTTTACCGATACACATGCCGTTGCAGCCACAAGTACACCATCGCGCTATTCTATCCTTACCGGCGAGTATGCTTGGCGCCGTCCTGATACCGACATCGCGGCAGGCAACGCCGGTATGATTATCAAGCCGGGACAATATACTATGGCTGATATGTTTAAGAGCTGTGGCTACCGCACTTGCGCCATTGGCAAGTGGCACCTCGGACTGGGCGAGACTCAGGGTACGCAGGACTGGAACGCCCAGATACCTATGAACCTCGGCGACATCGGCTTCGACCACCATTATATAATGGCTGCTACAGCCGACCGTGTTCCGTGCGTGTTTATCAACGACGGAGTGGTAGCCAACTTCGACCCGTCGGCCCCTATCGAGGTGAGCTATAAGGAGAACTTCCCGGGCAATCCAGAGTTGTGCTACAACTTGCAGTCGAGCGTAGGTCACAACCAGTCTATCGTCAACGGCATCGGTCGTATTGGATATATGCGCGGTGGCGGCAAGGCTCTGTGGAAAGACGAGAACATTGCCGACTCGATAACAAATCACGCTGTCGACTTTATCAAGGAGAATAAGGACCGCCCCTTCTTTATGTACTTTGCCACTAACGACGTACACGTACCTCGTTTCCCACATCAGCGTTTCCGTGGCAAGAGCGATATGGGATTGCGTGGCGATGCTATCGTACAGTTCGACTGGTCGGTAGGTCAGATTATGGAGACTCTCGACAAGCTCGGCATTGCCGACAACACCATTATATTGTTGTCAAGCGACAATGGTCCGGTGGTGGACGACGGCTATAAGGACCGTGCGGAGGAATTGCTCAACGGTCATAAGCCGGCTGGTCCTTGGCGTGGCAACAAGTACAGCGCCTTTGAGGGTGGTACACAGGTTCCTGCCATTGTGCGCTGGCCTAAGGGCATAAAGGGCGGTCAGACATCCAATGCCCTTACATCTCAGATTGACTGGATGGCATCGCTTGGCAGCATCATCGGTGCGCGTGTGCCACAGGGTGGAGCACCCGACAGCCAAAACTATGCAGGCACTCTTACCGGTGCCAACACCACCGATCGTCCTTACGTCATAGAGCTTGCCTATAACCACGTACTGTCTGTACGCACCAACGAGTGGAAGTATATCGAGCCAAGCGATGGTCCGAAGCTACTCGACTGGGCTCCTAAGACCGAGACAGGCAGCGACCCACAGCCACAGCTTTACAACATAAAGAAGAGTAAGTGGGAGGCAGAGAGTGTAGCAGCGCAGCATCCTCAGGTGGTATACGATATGCAGAATATCCTGCGCCATGAACGCGAGAAGAGCGAGAAGCACTCGTTCTTTGTGCCTGGAGTGTAAAAGCTACTATTGTGGGCAAAGTGCAGCAAGCTGCACTTTGCCCACAATAGGGCGATAAACATAAAAAACATTAACGTCAATTACACGATCACCCCAAGCTTGCAATCCGCAGGGCCTCCGCTCTCGCCGGCTTCCCCGTCTCCGTCAACGGCAGCCTTTTCACATATATATAATCATGCGGCAGCTCATATTTGGACAGCCATTGGTGGCACAGCGCCTTCAATGGCTCCATATCATTACATTCAGCCAAGAGCACAACCGTCTCGCCAAACTTCTCGTCAGCACGCTTCGTAATCATCAGTGGTATGTCGGTGTGGGCTTGTAGTTTAGCCTCAATCTCCTCAATCTGCATCTTTATGCCACCGCTGCACACCACGTTGTCGCGCCGTCCGCGGATGCGGAAGCGCCTGCCGTCGCCGTCGATCTCGGCAATGTCGTTGGTGGTTAGAGGCTCGGCGCATACCTCAGGAGCATTGATAACGAGGCAACCATCCTGGTTGAGGCTAACCTCGACACCATCGAACGGTGTGTACCACTCGCTTGCATCCTCTCCACTAAGTCGACGCAGTGCAATATGCGACAGCGTCTCCGTCATGCCGTATGTGCTCCATACTGCATTGGGGAAGGAGCGTAGAGCCGTGGCGAGATTGCGGCTAATGGCTCCACCGCCAATAATAAGATGTTTGATTTGCTTTAGTATGTTCAGTTCGCGGTCGTCTTGCAGCGAGTTGTACACCTGCATAGGCACCATAGCCGCAAATGTAGGCACCTCCTTAAGGTGTTGCAGCGGATGTCCGCACGGCTCGACACGTATCAGGCGCAGACCTCCAACAATGCTGCGTACACACATCATCTTGCCTGCAATATAGTCGAGAGGCATACACAGCAGGGCAGAGTCGCCCGGCTTCAACCCAAGAAAACTACACGTTATACGGGCAGAAGCCTCCATACGCCGTTTTTCTACAAGCATAGGTTTGGGCTTGCCGGTAGAGCCGCTTGTATGTACAAGGATAGTGGGGGAGGGCGACTGCCAATCGCTGATGAATTGTTCGAACGTCATATCTTAATAATGTTATTTTTTCTTTTGGATTCTTGTTGTTTGTAAAAATAATAGTTATCTTTGCAGCATTATACTTAATATTAGTAACATTGAATAAACATAATTTTACAAACGATTCTTTTATGTTGTCGGCTCTCGCTGAGGGAAGCGACTCGGCATTTGATGCCTTGTTTGTAAAGTATTATGCCAAGGTACTTGGGTTTGTCAAGAACTTCTGCTCCGACCAGCAAGAAGCCGAGAACATCGTGCAAGACCTATTTATGACCCTTTGGATAAAGAGAGAGCACTTTGCCATGATAGACAATATAGACAGTTATCTCTTTGTATCGGCACGCAATGCCGCGCTGCGATATATCAAGCAGTCGCTTACATTTGCCGACATATCCGACCTCGTCGAAACGAAATCTGGGGGGGTACAAGCCGACACAGATGTGTGTTACGGTGAGCTGTATAATATGGTGATGAGCGAGATAGCCTCAATGCCAGAGCAGCGCCGCCGCATCTTCCTTATGAGTCGTGAGGAGGGAATGTCTAATGCCGACATTGCCGACCGTCTCGGCATAAGCAAGCGCACCGTAGAAACACACATATCCCTTGCCTTGGCACAGCTCAAGAAGCTGTTGCCCGTTATTGGTTTGTTGGGCATTATGGCTCTATAGTTTTCTTGCCACCTACTTATGTCTTTTTGGGTTTCAAGTGTAAAGTTAGTATTTATTATTGAATGTATACGAAATAGACTTTTAGTTATTAACATTACTTAACCATTTTGCATTACGTGTGCCTCCCGCTTTCTTGCTCTTTATTATAGAAATCGAACTAATCCATTTATGCAGATAGATAATAAAGACGACAAGTTGCGCGCATTGTGGGATGCACCACAGCCCGATATCGACGAGCGCCAGATGACAGAAGCTCTCGACACCTTCCGCCGCAATCGCCGTTCGCATATACGCTCCAACCGCAGCAAGAAGCTGTTGCGCTCCCTACTTAAGTATGCCGCCATAATCGTGGCGCCATTGCTTACGGCGCTTGCCGCCTGGAACTATTCGGCACAATACTACGCCGACGACAACGCTCTTGTAGAAATGTACGTGCCAGACGGCAAGATAGACAGCGTAGTGCTGTCGGACAATACCAAGCTTATTGTTAATGCTGGTACCTCCGTCATCTACCCCGCACGCTTCAACAAGCACAGCAAAAACCGCAACGTATACGTCAATGGCAACTGCCACCTTGCTGTAGCCAAAGACCCGCTGCACCCATTCGTTGTAAATATGGGCAGCCTTAAGGTCAAGGTGTTGGGCACCCACTTCAGCGTAAACTCGTACAATGACAACGACCGTATAGTGGTGACGCTTGAGGAAGGACTGGTCAAGGCCTTCGACGCACGCCACTCGATGTACCTCCGCCCCAACGAGCAGCTGATATACTACCGCAGCAACGGACGCATGCAGAAACAACGTGTAGACGCCATGGCATGCAACTCGTGGGTCAACGGCAATATCGACTTCTCGGCACAGGCGCTCGGCCAGATACTAAAGACTATAGAGCGCCACTACGACGTAAAGTTTGATGTATCAAGAGACATCGACCTGAACCGTCGCTATACCATGAACTTCCGCAAGGGAGAACCTATAGACCGCGTGCTTAAGGTGCTGTCGATGATCTATGGCAATATGCACTATGCCAAGAAGGGCAACACCGTCAAGCTGTACATAGAATAATATTAGATAAACCTATATTAATAACAAACCAAAACAACAATGAAAACCTTAATGAACAAAAAGACTGCCGCCACACTCGCGCTATGCTTGTCGATGTCGGTGGCAGCGTTCGGACAAAACCAGGTGATTCATCTGCCGCAAACCAAGGCCTCGGTTTCGACCATTATCAAGGCTATTGAGAAGCAAACGCAGATGTCGGTGGACTTTTCACAGAACACCATCAACCTGAACAAGACAGTAAGCCTTAAGTCGAAGAGCGAGTCGCTCGGACAGCTTATGGCGCAAATTCTTAAGGACAACGGCAATCTTACCTACAAGATTGTAGACCGTCACATCATTATTGTGAAGGCCGACAAGAAGGGCGTACAGACAGCCCAGCAGGGTACAGGTAAGTATAAGCTCACTGGTACCGTGGTCGACGGCAACGGCGAGCCTATCATCGGTGCCTCTGTATTGGAGCAGGGTACAAAGAACGGTACCGTTACCGATATCGACGGCAACTTCGTGCTTAACACAAGCAAGGAGAACCCTACACTCGACATCTCTTATATTGGCTTCCTTTCGCAGCAGGTTAAGGCCCGCAACGGTGTAGCCACAAAGGTTACAATGAAGGAGAACGCCCAGAACCTCGAAGAACTTGTGGTTGTGGGTTACGGCACAATGAAGAAGAAGGATATGACCGGTGCTGTGGCATCTATCAAGATGAGCGACGAGCCTGTCAACACCGTATCTTCAGTTAGCCATGCCCTTGCAGGCAAGGCAGCCGGTTTGCAGGTAAGCACCATTAGTGCGCAGCCTGGTTCGGGTACAACCTTCCGTGTTCGTGGTGCCGCATCGGTAAGTGCAGGCAACGACCCGCTTATCATCGTAGACGGATTCCCTATTAGTGCTGTATCCAACAGTGCTGTGTCGGCAGGCGATTATGATACTGGTAGCGCCGACAACATCCTCGGTTCTATCAACCCTAACGAC
>USCM01000143.1 GCA_900553155.1 uncultured Prevotella sp.
GATGCCATGCTTGCAGCTTACACCAGTGCCCTGGAAGTTGCCTGTGTATACCTGGACGCCCGGCTCGTTGGTGTACATCGACAAACCAATCTTTGTAACCGGCGACCACAATACGGCGCAAACCTCTGTATCGTTGCCCTTGCCGTCCTTGTAGGTGTTCAAGCACCAGTTGTGGTCGTAGCCAGAGGCATTGCGTATCTGGTCGAACGAGGTGTTGTTGATGGTCTCCTCCAGTGCGTGTGCCTTGCGGAAGTCCATCGGTGTACCCTCAACCGGGCGTATCTCACCAGTGGTCATGTATGTAGAGTCGGCTGGTGTAAAGTTGTCGGCATTGATGTAGAGCCACATGTTGGTGCCCTCCTTAGATGGGTCGCCGTTGAGGTTGAAGTAGCTGTGGTTGGTCATGTTCACCACAGTCTCCTTATCAGTAGTGGCATCGAAGGTAATGTCGAGCGTGTTGTTGCTCAATACCTTGTATGTTGTGTGCGCTGTAACTGTGCCAGGGAAGTTGTTGTCGCCGTCGGGCGACACAAGTGTAAGTACAAGTGTAGAGTCGTTAGGCTGATCGGCATCATATACCTGATATATCCAACCCGAAGGACCACCGTGCAGGCAATGTCCAAAGTTGTTCTGCGGCAACTGGTAGGTCTTGCCTGCCACCGTAAGCTTGCCTCCGCCAATGCGGTTGGCATAACGTCCTACAGACGAGCCGAAGTCACTTGGGCTGTTCACCGAGTCGGTATACTGCTTGAGGTTGTCGTAGCCCAACACCACATCTGTAGGCTTGCCGTTAGCGTCGGGCACCACGAGCGATACCACACGTCCACCAAAGTTGGTTATGCAAACCTCCATGCCGTTGCTGTTCTTCAACGTGTAGAGGGCTACCTTCTTGTTGTTTACTATTGAATCGAAACTGGCGGGATTAAGTCCCGATACGGTTTCGTCTGCTTGTTTACCTGATGTGCAAGATGCGAGGGCTGTTGCCGCTGTTGCAACACCAATAATTGCAAACTTTATTAGGTTCATAATGGCTGTTGTTTTTAGTTATTTTATTAGTTCTATCTTTTATGAGTGTAAAATTACCACTTATTCCGTTACCAACAAAGAGAATCTCCATTTATTTTCATTAATAAGTGTAATTTTCACACTTACAAGCCCAACTTTAACGTTTATAAATACTTATAGAGGTGGTACACCTTATTATATGAGGAACAATTGAGCTATATCAACCATACAAGAAAATTCCAACTGAAATTGAATAATATCATAACATAAGCCTTCGCCAACCTATATTGTCCTTGTGTTAGCAACAATATATTCAAAGAAGTGTTGCATACGTTTTATCTTTTCGTATAACTTATAATATCATCAATATTTCTTTTTAGTTTTTCCAAAAAAGTGGTGAATCTGTCAGTATCTACATATCTGCTTGATTTTCAATAGTATACAGGCTGTCACTTCGCCTCCGGCAGCCCTCAATGTGCCATGCTATCTGTCAGCCCATAGCGCCAATGTGCCAGCAAGAAGAAACGGCGGCAGGGTTGCTGCGGCTCAATCGCACAGCAATAAAGGCTCGGTCGCACAATTACAAAGGCTCGGTAATGCCATTACAAAGCCTCGATAACAATACCATAGCATACTTCTTGAAGGCGCCTGGCAGATACCCTGCTACATAAGCCTTATAAAATTACGAAGTGACAGCCACTAACCCTCTGTATATCAGCATAATAGGCAAATACTGGCAGATTGGCACTTAATTTTTTAAAACTAACTTTTTTTATAATTCATAGATTTTCCTCCGCCTTTATTAAACCTTTTCGCCTCCACCTCGTCTATCCATGTATACGCTCTAAAAACAATAACAACAAGATATCAGAATGAAACAATTTTTAATCTCACTACTGTTGCTTGCTACCGCATCTACGGCTATGGCACAGCGCAACATAACGGGTACCATTACCGACCGCGATACACACGAGGCAATGGTACAGACCGCTGTGCAACTGCTACGAACGGACAGCAGCTACGTTGCAGGAACCGTTACCAATGCCGAAGGAGCCTTCAAGATGCAGGCACCAAGCAATGGCAAGTACATCGTTAAGCTCTCAAGTGTGGGCTACAAGACGCTGTTCCGCAACGTCACTATTAGCAACGACGGCGATGCCAACCTCGGAAAGATACAGTTTGCCGCATCAGCCATTGCCCTCAAAGGCACTACCGTTACAGCGCAGGCTGCAAAGGTTGTGCTTAAGAAGGATACCTTTATGTATAATGCCACGGCGTTCCGCACACCCGAAGGCTCTACCATTGAGGAGCTGGTGAAGCGTCTGCCAGGCGCACAGGTTGACGACGACGGCAAGATAACAATCAACGGCAAGGAGGTTAAGAAGATTAAGGTGGACGGCAAGGAATTTATGGTGGGCGACACCAAGACTGCCATGAAGAATCTGCCTACAAACATTGTGAACCAGATTAAGGCTTACGACGAGAAGAGCGACCTTGCAAAGGTTACAGGCATCGACGACGGCAACGAACAGACGGTGCTCGACTTCGGTCTGAAGAAGGGTATGAACCGTGGTATGTTTGCCAACGCCAACCTTGCATACGGCACAAAGGACCGCTACTCGGAGCGTTTTATGGGTGCTGCCTTCAAGGACAATATACGTGTCATGGGCTTCGGATCGTTCAACAACACCAACGATATGGGACCTCACGGCGGCAGAGGCGGTGCGTGGGGACGCGGCAAGGACGGACTGAACGCGCCTAAGATGCTGGGCACCAACTTCAACTACGACAACGGAACGACACTGTCGTGGGACGGATCGGTGCGCTGGAACCATAAGGACGGCGACGTACTTAAACGCACATCATCGGAGAACTTCGTTAGCTCGTCGTCTTCGTTTGCCAATGCACTGAGCCAGAGCTTCACACGCAGCAACTCGTGGAACGCACAGATGCGTATAGAGTGGAAGCCAGACACTATGACTAACATAATGTTCCGACCTACGATGTCGATATCATCGTCCGACGGCAGCAACACTGTCAACTCGGCACAATTCAACGACGACCCTTACCTGTACGTCACCAATCCGCTGACAACCGAGTCGATTGAGCAGCTGGCAGAGCAGGGCAAGATGGTCAACACGTCGAAGACAAGCTCTATAAGCTATTCCGACTCGAAGAACTTTGGCGCCATGCTACAGCTCAACCGCAAGCTAAACTCTAAAGGACGCAACGTTACGCTGCGTGGCGACTTTAGCTACACCGACGGCGACAGCAAGCAGTTGTCTGCCAACAACGTGCATCTGTACCAGACTAAGGACAAGCTGGGCAACGACTCGACATACCAGACCAACCGCTACAACGTTACACCTACGAAGAAATACAGCTATGCGGTGCAGACCACATACAGCGAACCTATATGGCGCGCCACCTTCTTGCAGCTGAGCTACAAGTTCAACTACTCTTACTCGAAGAGCGACCGCGCCACATACGACTTCTCCAACCTTGGCGAAGGTTTCTTCAGCGGACTGTCGCCGCAGTATCGCCGTTGGGACGACTGGCTGTCGCGACTTGACAATCCGTACACCACCTATGAGGACAAGAAGCTGTCGCGCTACTCGGAATACCGCAACTACACACACGACATCGACCTGATGATACGTATGTTGCGAGAGAAGTATCAGCTCAACTTCGGTGTTAAGGTGCAGCCACAGACCTCAAAGTTTGTGCAAAACTACCAGAGCCTGTACACCGACACGGTGCGCAATGTGGTTAATGTAACGCCGACGCTCGACTTCCGCTACCGATTCTCGGACGTTAGCCGTCTGCGCATAAACTACCGCGGATATACATCGCAGCCCTCGATGACCGACCTTCTCGACATTACCGACGACAGCGACCCGCTCAACATCACCAAGGGTAACCCTGGATTGAAGCCTTCCTTCACCAACCGTCTGCGTGCCGAGTACAACAACTACATCGAGAAGAGGCAGATGGCTATTATGGCAAGTGCCTACTACTCGAACACTCGCAACAGCATTGGCTATAAGGTTACGTACGACGAGAAGACGGGTGGACGCACAACACGACCCGAGAACATCAACGGCAACTGGAATGCCGGTGGTATGTTTATATTCAATACGGCTATAGACACGGCTGGATATTGGAACGTAAACACCTTTACCAACTTGAGTTACCAAAACCAGGTGGGCTATCTATCGCTCAACCGCAATGCCGACTCGGACCGCAACATTACAAAGTCGACTACCATTATGGAACGCTTGGCTGCAAGCTACCGCAACTCGTGGCTTGAGGTGGAGCTTGACGGCTCGCTCAACTATATGCACACACGCAACAACCTGCAGGCAGCTACCAATCTCGACACGTGGCAGTTTGCCTACGGTGGAACTATCAACATCACAACACCGTGGGGAATGAGCCTCACAACCGACTTGCACCAGAACTCGCGCCGTGGCTATTCGGACAACTCGATGAACACCAACGAGCTGATATGGAATGCCCAGTTGTCGCAGAGTTTCCTTAGAGGACGTACCTTGACACTGCAGCTGGAATTCAACGATATACTGTCTAACCAGAGCAACTTCTCGCGCACGGTGTCGGCAATGAGCCGCAGCGACGTAGAGTACAACTCTATCAACAGCTATGCCATGCTGCACGTTATCTACCGCCTCAACCTCTTCGGAGGCAAGCAGGCACGACGCGACATGATGAACCACCGTCCGGGTGGCTTCGGAAGACCGGGCTTCGGAAGACGTCCGCCAATGGGACCACCAATGGGTGGCGGCAGACGACACATGATGTAAAACGAAATTAGGGTGCTAAAAGCCTGCAACAGCAAGCTTTTAGCACCCTAATTGGTTTATTCAACCTTTACCTTGTCATATCCCATAGACCTTAGCATCTGCTCAAACTGTGCCTTGGCATTGCTTCGGGCTGTTTGATAGTTGGCTCTTGTAAGGCATCGCTGCCTCATCATCCGGGCAGCGCGGTCGTACATAGCCTTGCGATCTTGGTGGGTCCACTTGCCCGACTCGATGAACGAGCGTGTGCGGGCCTCGTCTATAAAGTTGTTGTCGAGCAGACGTATAGGCGGCAGTACGGCGCACAGCGTGTCGCCCTCAAAGGCAAGCCAACCCTCGTGTGCCTCCTTAAGGTTGATGCCGAGACGCAGTAGATGCGCACCAACTTGTCGTCGGAGAAGAATCCGTGGCGCACAGTGTCTACCAGTTCCTCGTCGTTAATCTCAAGAAACGACCACTCGCCTATCTGCTCTATGGAGCGTATCTGCAATGGTGTGATGTCTATCTTCTCGTTCTTGGCTATAACGGCAGGCGTTGATGTGGTAGACACCTTATGTATATAATGCCGTGCTATGAGCACA
>USCM01000144.1 GCA_900553155.1 uncultured Prevotella sp.
GTAGATGCAGGCGGGCACGGGTCATTGCCACATTCAGCTTGCGGTCTATCACCATTCCGTCTTCCTCAAACACGTTGTTGGTAAGGAAGTTGAGCTGGTTGGGCTGCTGAACGGTGAAGCCGTAAATGATGTAGTCGCGCTGACTGCCCTGGTATCTTTCCACAGTGTCAATGGTGATGTTGTGGAGTGGGGCGATGTCCGAGCGGTCTATGGCATTGCGCACGGTGGCAATTTGGTTGCGGTAAGGCACGATGACGCCTACCGTCTGATTCTCGTCGAACGATTCTTTAGTAAGATGGTATATCTCTACAACCGTTGCCGCAATCATTTCTGCCTCTATATAGTTGGTCTTTACCGATGCTGATATCCTTGGCTTTTGCGCCGCAACGAAAGCAAGGCGTCGCATAGTGAGCAATTGTATAATGCCATTAGCTGCACACGATGTGCTGCAAGGCAGTGTTTGGTGCTGCAATGGCACTACGGCGAGGCGGTTGCCGTAGAAGGCATAGTTGGCAAACTCGGCTATAGTCTGGTGCATTCTGCCCTGTCGGGTTAGCATATAGACATAGTGTGGGTCGTAGCCGGTATCAGTTTTGAAGCCAAGCAACAGGCGCTCGAAGAGCGACAGGCGGCAGTCGGTAAGGCCGATGTCGCGCAGCAGGGGATTATCTACATACGATTCGTCCACCGTTTGCTGTACAACGGCAGGCAGCTGCTTGTGGTCGCCAATAAGTACGAAGCGTTCGATGGCGTTGCGACCGCCTGATGTGGCACTGAGCAGGGCTATGAGATGAGGCTCGAGAATTTGCGACGACTCGTCGATTATCGCCAAGTCGAAGTGCTTAATCTTAAAGAGGTGTATGTTGGCGTTTAGAGCTGCCGTTGTTGCGCAGAACACACGCATATTGCTAATCACTTCCTTTACTTCTCGTGCTGTGCCACACTGTGCCACACGGTTGCCGAGAAGGTGGTTGTGGTAAGCCTCGTCGCAGTTGAGTTCGGAGCCAATGCGCAGAAAGTCGATGTCGCTCTCCACCAGCTTTGAGCATATCTCGTCCACTGCCCTGTTGGTGTACGACAGGAGTATTACGTTGGAGTGGGGGTCGGTAAGCTCCTCCTTTAGGATGTTAAGCAGTCCGAACGATGTCTTGCCGGTGCCGGGAGGTCCTATGACAAGGAAGAGGTCGCGTGATTGTTTGGCTCGCTCAACGAGAGTGTTGAAGTGGCCATAGTCGCCGTGTATGTGGATATGCTCGTCTATTGTAGGCTTGCGCTGGCTAAGAATAAGGTCTCGACGCTCCTTTGATGCCGAGAGGAAGCTGTGCAATCCACTATACAGGGCACGCGCAGACGACTCGAACATATCGTGCTCTATTGCCCAGAATGTGCCTTCGGGTACGTCGAATACCTGCTTGTCGGTTTGCGAGTTGCGCAGCACAACCTCCACCCCCATTGTCGTTATCTCCTTTATGGATGCACGGTTGACCATCTGTGCGCAGGCGTTAGGCACTGCATCCTGCTTGTAAGGATAAAGGATAATGATGTCGCCCTTGCGGAAGTTGGATGTGTCGGCAGATTGTTCGGCAGCAAACTTCAACTTAAGACTCTCCACCATTCCGTCGTTGTTCTGCCCGAATTGCTCTATTGTAAGTTCCTCGTAAATGTTGCCTGCAGCCCGTTTGTCCTCAATAGTGTCGAGCCAGATGGCGGCAAATCCACTGTCGTCCTTGGTTTTGTTGCCCACCTTTGATAGTAGATGCTCACGCTCTACAAACTGCAGGAACCTGAAGTAGTATGCCCGTTCGAGGTCGGTGGCATCGTGTATGGGGGTAAGCAAGCGCTCCAGCTCGGGGCGGGTCCACTCTTCCCATAGTCTGCCAGATACCCCCTTGCGGTTGAGCATCTCCGGGGTAAGGCTCTCCAGTACATTTATACCTTTGTTGCCCTGTGTAAGGTCGCACCATGTAAGGAGGTTGCGCATGCGTATGGCACGCAGTGTGAGTTCCGGAAGATTGGCTATCGACACCAATCCCTCGGTGTATTTGGAGTAGAGCAGCATAAAGTGGCGCAGCTCGTCGGAGTGTTTCTTGAACTCGTAGTTGAACAGCGCACGGTAAAGCGACAACTGAACAAGATGCTTCTCTTGCGGAACAGGTCGGTTGGGGTTGTATTCGGGTGATGAAAAGGGTACGAATTCGCCCTTGCCAGATTTCTGCTCGATAATGGTTGTGTGTCCGTCCTTATCATGAAGAAAGTCCAAGCGGCCTTGAATGCCCAACACATCGCTGAAGAAAGTAGGCTCGAGTACCACCGCCTTAGGGTCGTATTCGTCTACCTCCTTAGGCAAGTCGGTACCAATGAGCTTCTGTATGTTGCGTTTCTGCGAGCGTGCGTCCTGGTAAAACTTCTGCACTGTAGACTGGTCGTTCATGTCATCGCACGATGTAAGGCTAATGGTGTTGGTCTTGAAAAACTCCATTACGCCCTCACCGAACGACACGTCACGATTGTGGACGGTGTCGTCCAGGAAACGTCCGGCAAGATTACCGAGATGGATATGCACGGTATTGGCTTGCGGTTTCATGCGGTTCACCATATTGACGTAAGGCGACTCGGCGTATGTCTCGAAGCATGAAGCTATTGTGGTAATGTCGATAAGATAGTCGGGCTCGTATATTATAAGCTCAGGCATACACACATCGTCCTCCATACGTATGCGCACAAGGTTAAGTTGGGAGCCTTTGGATAGAATCTGTTTGAGGTAGGTCCAGTCGCCCTTGCCGTTATGTGTTAGGTATCGGTTCTGTGGTCCGTAGCAAATCTTCAGTTCCGAAGTGTTCATCTCTTCTGTGGCATAGATATACTCGTCGTCCCATGAAGCGACAATGCAGCGCAATAGGTTTATGTCGAACTTGCTCCAACGGCTTTTTCGGTCTTTCTTCGGAAAGTGCTTGGCAAGCGATTGCGGTATGGATATGTCGCCATTGATGCCAGCCACAAGCAAAGCAACCGCCTTGACATCGTGCGGCAGCGACTTCTCAAGTTCTTCGTTACTGGTATTGTGTATACGCTCGAGCATCTTGCGTGTGTCGTGTATAAGGATAGCGTTCTCTGTCGGAATGTTGTGCTGCTTGACAAGATAGTCGAGCTTGGCAAACATTCCGATGAAGTTGATGCTGTTGTGGGCAATAGCCTGGTTCACCACGCGCTTGAAGATATCTCGCAGTATGGTGAATTTCTCGCGTATGGGGAAGTCGGCTGCACAAACATCCTCCAATTGGTCGAAGAAGGATATGGCGCAGTCGGCTGTATAGCCTATATTCTCGTTTATATTGTTATGTTCCATTTCTGTATGCAAAGGTAGTGCAAAGCTAAGACAAGTCAAAATACATAAGTCCATTTTTCTAAATCTTATAACCTTTCTCCTTAAATATATAACATAATATAGAATAAAAAGCGCTAACTTTGCACCTATGGAAAAGAAGATACTACCCGTATTGGGTATGGCATGTGCAGGATGCAGTGCCAACGTTGAGCGCAAGCTCAAGGCTATGGACGGAATAAAGAGTGTGTCGGTGTCGTTGCCCGGACGCACGGCAATGGTGGAGTATGACGAAAAGGTTGTTACTCCTGCCGATATGAAGCGTGAGGTGGATGCTGCCGGCTTTGAACTGATAATAGATGAGGAGACACGGGTGGATACGCTTGAGAAAAACTCGTATAGACTGTTGCTTCGCCGCACGGCATTGTCGTGGCTGTTTGCCCTGCTTACGATGTCGGTGTCGATGGGATGGCTCACTATAGGCAATCAAGATGCTGCCAATCAGGTGTTGCTTATCATCTCCGTAATAAATATGGTTTATTGTGGACGCCAGTTTTATCTTAATGCTTGGCGTCTGCTTGTGCATCGTTCGGCAAATATGGACACCCTTGTGGCTATGTCCACGCTTATGTCGTTCGGTTTCAGTGTGTTCAATACCTTCTGGGGCGACTCGTTTTGGGGCTCACGTGGTATAGAGTGGCACACCTATTACGACGCTTCTGTCATGATAATAACTTTTGTGCTTACAGGCAGAGCACTCGAAGAGCGTGCAAAGAAGTCGACGGCTTCGGCAATACGGACACTTATTGGACTTGTACCGCGTATGGCTCATATCGTATGTAATGGAGAGGTGACAGATGTACCGCTTGCTGCAGTTGCCGTTGGCGATGTGGTTGAGGTGCGCAAAGGAGAGAAGATACCTGTCGATGGCACCGTATGCGAAGGCACAGGCTATGTGGACGAGTCGATGATATCTGGCGAACCGGTACCCGTAAGCAAAACCTCTGCAGCCCGTGTGCTTGCCGGAACAATAGTAAGCGAGGGTACATTGCGCTTTCGTGCCGAACAAGTGGGGCAGCGTACAATGCTTGCCAACATCATACGTATGGTGCAGGAGGCGCAAGGCTCCAAAGCCCCGGTGCAGCGATTGGTAGACAAGGTGGCATTAGTTTTTGTGCCATGTGTGTTGGCTGTGTCGGTAATGACGTTCGCTTTATGGCTCTTGATTGGCGGCGAGACAGTATTGCCGCAGGCTCTCTTGTCGGCTATATCGGTGTTGGTGATAGCTTGTCCTTGCGCAATGGGGCTTGCCACTCCTACAGCACTGATGGTTGGTATAGGCAAGGCGGCGCAATGTGGCATACTTGTAAAGGATGCTACGGCTGTAGAACAAATGTGCAAGGTGGATGCTTTGGTTATAGACAAGACTGGTACGCTAACAATACCAAATAAGGATGTAGATTTTAAATCGAATGAGGAGATTGCTCTTGAAGACCGTGAGCAACTTAAGCCTCATGCTTCAGAGGCTATCGCAATGTTGAAACAACGTGGCATTGAAGTGTGGATGATGAGCGGCGACACAGAAGAAGCTGCAGCCTACTGGGCTAAAAAGGCTGGTATCGACCATTGGAAGAGTCGTTGTTTGCCACAGGATAAAGAAGATATTGTACGTCAATTACAATTGCAAGGCAGAAAGGTGGCAATGGTGGGCGATGGCATCAACGACTCGCAGGCTCTTGCCCTTGCTGATGTCAGCATAGCCATGGCACGTGGCCAGGTTACGCTCATGGGCGACGATCTGCGCCGCATATCCGATGCTTGTCGTCTGTCGCACAACACAGTAGGTATGATACGTCAAAATCTGTTTTGGGCATTTGTGTATAATATAGTATGCATACCTTTGGCAGCTGGTGCACTGCGCCTGTTTGGTGTCGACTTCCAGATAACACCAATGTGGGCAAGTGCGCTAATGGCGATGTCGAGCGTAAGCGTTGTGACAAACAGTCTACGATTGAAGTATATAAACTAAGCTGATATATACTTTATCCGCTTTTAATAGGCTTTTATCTGCTTGGCAACC
>USCM01000145.1 GCA_900553155.1 uncultured Prevotella sp.
TAATCATATTGAAAGCATCCTTACAGAGTTCCAAAGCGGTTTTTCCTGGAGCTGGATCAGTTTTACCATTAAAAAGCGTATTATCAGAATAATTAGGGTCTATACCCCAATATACGCGATGGAAAGAAGAGCTTGACTGATTATCAAAGAAACGCCCTGTACTCCATATCGTTGTAAAATCTGTAGACAAACCACCAATCTGATGAACTGGGAAAGTTGACTTATTAGTTACATCAAGCTTCCAATTCTCGATTTTCACAGTGGCATCTTTATATGTACCATCAGCAACTGTGTAAGAAGGAGCAAAGTTCTCCATAGTAACCTTAGCCAAACCACGCTCTACATATACTGTAGTAGCACCCATTGCTTCTGCCTGCTCACGTGATGCGCAGACGTGGGCAACCGGTACAAGAGTTTTGGGATCTGAAGTTGCACTATACTCTGGAGCATTTGCCATAAAGATACCAGCAGTTGAGAGGTATTTATCAGCTTTAGCGTTTGTGGCAGTTTTACTCCATTTAGCGTAAGTCATTTCAGTATTAGCTGGCAATGAAACTTTCTGATCAGCAGTACCCGTATTATTATTAATGAGCACCAATGCCTTATAGCTACCAGTTGTTGAAACACCTGTGAGCTTTACAGTAGCAATAGCAGCGGTTGTTACACCATTATCATCTGTATCTGCGGTCCAAGGGTTCATGTTTCCAAGATCGGCACTTGTAACAAACTTATCTGTAGTAGCATCGAAGATAAGAATTGTACCGTTCTTTACCTCATACTCAGCAGCGGTACCGCCATCGAATTCAGCACCTGTATTAGGATCGACTGCACGTGTACCGCTTACTGTAGGCAGATTAATCTTGAATGAAGCATACGCAGTACCTGCCTTGTCTGCACCCTCGTTAGCATTAGGATTAAGGTTGTCGTTGCTAGAGCAACCTACCAAGGCTGTAGCCATAACAGCCATTCCGAATAGATTTTTAACATTCTTCATAATAAAAAAGAATTTAGTGACTATAATTGTTTAACTTAAAAATTTGATCGTAAGGTGGTTGGGAAGGAATGTATTATTTGGCGTTGGCTATGCGCTGTGCGTTAGCCTTTGCGTCCTCCGAACCAGCGGCAGCAGCATCGGCAAACAGCTGGCGAGCCAACTGATAGTCTTTCTTCATTACAGCCAAAGCGCCACGCGCGTTAAGGGCTGCAGCCGAGTTGTCGGCCTTCTGCAGATGCTTCTCAGCCGACGCGATGTCGCGGCGTTGAAGGTCGGCACATGCGGCATTAAGGTTGGCAGTTGGGTCGTCGGGGAACATGCGCACGGCAATATCGAACACCTCGTTAAATTCTGCCGAGCCCGGCTCCATTGTCTGTGCTACAAGATACATCTCCTGTAGCGACAACTGCTGCGGACGGGTCTTTAGTATCTGTTTGGCTTCCTCAACCGAGAAAGGCCTTACCGTATAGCTCACGGTGTAGTCGCTATGGCGCAAGCGCGGATAGATGTCGCTCATTATCACGGCGTAGTCGTGCGGATAGAGCTGGCGTATGCGCTTGTCCTTGTCGTCGGGCGCAAGGCTCGAGTTCGAAATCTTTATTATCTCCTCCTTGTTAGCCAAGTTAGACTGCTGCACCTTGCGACGGAATCCATCCCAGTCCTCAGGTGTAGAGTTTGAGCTGAACAGGTTAGCTTCAATCGGATAAAGATGCGCCACATAATTCTTAAGAGACGCAGCACGCTCGCGAGCCAAACGATCATTGTTGGCATAAGGACCATCTGGCGAGGCATAACCATGAATGTTAATGCCTGTAATCTCTACGTTCTTATCTTCACGCACAACATCTATAGTCTTCATTATCTTTGCCAGTTCACGTGGATTGTCGAACAAATCTACCACTATATCCGTTTTGTTTACGCGGAAACTTAAGTAAGCCTCACCTTTCTCGGCACGTTGCTTGCGTGCCTCGGCAACAGGCTTGACAAAAGCGATGGCTGGCATCCAAGCGCCAAGGTTGTCGATAGTGGTGATAAGCGTGCGGTCTTGATTCTTAAGGTCGCCACATCCGCAAAGGTCCTGTGCGGCAAGTACCTGCAGCTGGTCGGCCTCCACTGGGCGCATGCGCTCTACCGACTGGCTGTAGCTAATGCTCTGCTCGGTACCATTCTTGCGCATAACAACTATGGGCTGCTCGCCCTCCGTGTTCTTGGCGTCGAGTTTGCCAGCACGCTGCATGCGAATCTGCTGCGAACGGCCGTTGATGATGATAGGCTGCAAAGCAGTAGTGTCGCCGTCGGCGGCAAGCAACGGAGTAAGTATAAGTTGCTGCTCGGCCTTGAGCTTAAGGTTGTTGAGGTTCAGTCTGAACGCAACATCCACCCATTTGTTCTCTACATTAGTCTGCACGTTGTCAATAGTCACGGCACCAGACGCGACGGTCTGAGCCTTTGCTGTATAGCAAGTAGTGACACCGACAAGATATGCCAAAATGATGCGCGTAAATGAATTGGTCTTCATAACTTCAGGATTGTTATAATTGTCTTTGAAGATTCTAAAATCTACAATTCTATATCTTAGAGTTTCTCCGTAAAAGCATACGGTTTAAGCTTCTCCACTTAGAATATGTAGGCAAAGCTTAACGCCACCTTTGTAGGTCCTACATAGTTGCGGTGCGACTTCTCCAGACACTTAGCACAACGTCCGTATAGATTATACGGACTGTAGGCATAACCGATGCCAAGCGAAGCCTCGAGGTTCCAGTGTCGCGACAGCAGCCATTGGTAGCCGTAAGTTACGCCGGCTCCCACGTACCATCCCTCGTAGTGGCGTCCGCGTTTGGTCTTGGCCAGGGTGCCGAAGGGCAGGTCAACATTCTTGACGTTGTACTCGCCTGCAAGAGCGTGCACTCCAAAGAAACTGCCTCCAAAGCGTTGGCAAGTCCACCAGCGATATTCTGGCTCAATGTTCCAAATGCGCACCCTCTTCTCTCCTGAGAAAGTCCACGGGTTGAGCGTGGCAAACACTTGTGCCGTCTGCTTCTCTGCTGTACCTATCTCCACACCAGCGTTAAGAGATGCTGTAGCCCAACCTACGAGATTGGTCTTTAATGCCACGTTCTGTGCCTTTACCGAGGCTGTTGTTGCAAGCACCATCATTGCCATTCCTATAATGTACGAATGCTTCATCGTTTTAGGCTTTTTATATCTATAAATAATATTTCGGTTTAAGAATTAAATCATATTATAAGGCAATGGATCAAATTACATATCATCGTATGTATCAAATCTAATTTGTCTCTTGTGAGCTACAAAGATATGCCATAAATTAATATGCTACATCAAAATTGTTTAGGATATATTACATTTACCTGTGAAAACGTTTGCAACTTTAACTTCTGTTAAAAAGAATATTAAAGAAGAAAGTATATTAGCCTTTTATTTTGTAAATTTGCAGTTTCATAAGAAACAGCCTTAAACAAATTAGAAAATATATATATGACCAATCCACCACTCCACATCGCCATCATCGGTGGCGGCGCTGCCGGCTACTTTGCCGCCATAGAGGCCAAACGCAACTGTCCATCGGCAGACATCACTATATTTGAGAAAAACCAGAAGATGCTGGCAAAGGTAGAGATCACTGGCGGTGGACGCTGCAACCTTACCAACTCGTTCCAGGGCATTAGCGACGCCAAGCAGGCTTATCCACGAGGGCACAAGCTTATGAAGCGTCTGTTTAAGAGGTTCGACCACCGCAGCACATACCAGTGGTTCGAGCGCGAGGGCGTGAGGCTTACCACACAGGAGGACGAGTGTGTGTTCCCTGTGTCGCAAAGCTCGCACAGCATCATCAATTGCCTCACGGGGCTTGCCACACAGCTGGGCGTTAAGCAGAAGACGCAGCACCGCCTTACAGCCATATCGCAGAACGAGGACCAGTCGTGGCACCTTGCCTTTGCCAATGGCAAGGAAGCCCGCTTCGACCGTGTAGCCATTACCACCGGGGGCAGCCCTAAGGGCGAGGGTCTGAAGATGTTTGCCCTTTTGGGCCACGACATAGCGCAGCCCATACCGTCGCTATACACCTTCAACATCAACGACCATGAGCTTTTAAGCCTTATGGGCACCGTTGTAGAACCTGTAGTGGCATCTATCCCCGGCACAAAGTACAGGGCAGAGGGGCCGTTGCTCATTACCCATTGGGGTATGAGCGGGCCCGCTGCTCTAAAGCTGTCGTCGCATGCCGCGCGTCACCTTAGCGAGTGTGGGTACCAATCGGCCATAGCCATCAACTGGACAGGCGAGAGCCGCCGCTCTGTGGCCGAAGAAGAGATAGGCGGCATAGCTGCCTGCAATGCGCAGAAGCAGCTTGCTACCATACGGCCCTTCAACATTCCCTCCCGTCTTTGGCTCTACATCATAAGCCGAACGGGACATAAGGCCGAGCAACGCTGGGGCGAGATAGGTAAGAAGAACCTCAATCGCATTATAGAGACCCTTACCAACGACATATACCAGATAGCGGGACGCGGCAAGGCGCGCGACGAGTTTGTAACGTGCGGAGGTGTGTCGCTTGCGTCAATCGACCTGCATACACTTGAGAGCAAGGTGTGCAAGGGCCTCTTCTTTGCCGGGGAGGTGCTCGACGTCGATGCCATAACCGGCGGATTCAATCTGCAGGCGGCATGGACCATGGGGCATGTCGTGGGAAGGCACATTGGGGAATTAGGAATTGTCGGCTGCACCGATTAGGAATTATTCTATTTTCGATTTAAAATTCTTGGCTCATCCGGAACATGGAGTGATTGCGGATGAGCCTTATATAATAACTTAAAATTTTCTGATTAAGACGGAAGTGTAGCCAAACGTTTCTGATAATAATCCTTCACTGCATCCCAATGATAATACGGCCAGATGTCTGTCTTAACCGGGATGTGAACCTCCTTCTCGTTGTGCATAATCTTAACTAGCACATCGCCACCCTTGTTCTCAAAGAATACAAACTGGATGTTAGAAGCCATTGGAGCGGCCTTGAAATCGCACCAATGCTTGTATATTCCAGCAGACGGCTCAATGGATACATCAAAGTTGTCTACCTGAAGCAAAGCTAACAATGGAATGATGTTGCCATCGTGTCCAAAGCGCAGTGTTGCAGCCGTAGAACGGTCCTTTATGGCATTGTCTGCCGACTCGATAATGTTCTCTACCAACGACTTTGCATTAGCCATCACAAGTCCATTGCTTGCAAGAGGATTGGCGTTGCCCATATAGAAACGATAGTTGACACATTGCCACAAATCGAACAGCTCTTTGGCTGTAAAGATGTCATAGAACGACACACGGGTCTCTATATCCTGCATACCCACAGCT
>USCM01000146.1 GCA_900553155.1 uncultured Prevotella sp.
CGGGTTATGCCGCCCACCATGCCGCCAGCCTGCATACATCCGCCGAAGCACATGGCGCAGATGATGAGCCAGATGGTGGGCATCATACCAGCCATTCCGCGTGTGGACACAAGGTCGGCAAGCATAGGGTTGTCCGAGTGTAGGGCGGTGCTGCCGTACACGCTCTTCATGGCAGCCTTAAACAGCGACGGGTCTATCTCGCGCATAGCGTCGGTCTGGAACACCAAGCCAAACACCACAGCAAGCAGTATCGACAAGAAGAGGGTGATGACGGGTGGCACCTTGCGTGCTATCATCACACCCGTAAGCACCGGCACAAGCAGCAGCCACGGCGTGATGTTGAAGCGTGAGCCGAGCGACGAGGCAAAGGTGGCGATGTCCTGCGAACTGCTTGTTGAGCAGAAGAAGCCTCCTACGGCAAAGATTATGAGTGCTATTGTGATAGACGGCACCGTGGTTATAAGCATATAGCGTATGTGCGAGAAGAGCGGCACACCAAGCGACCCGGAGGCAAGGGTAGTGGTTTCGGACAGTGGCGAGATCTTGTCGCCAAAGTAGGCGCCCGATATAATGGCGCCAGCCACCCATCCGTCGTCAAAGCCCTGTGCTCTGCCGATGCCCATAAGGGCAATGCCGATGGTGGCTATGGTGGTCCACGACGAGCCTGTCATAACGCTAACCAAGGCGCAGATAAGGCACGACGATGCAAGAAACACGTCGGGATGTATAACGTGCAAGCCGTAGTAGATAAGCGACGGCACCACACCGCTAACCATCCATGCGCCGCCAAGGGCACCGATAAGCAGCAGTATGACGAGTGCGCTTGCCACGCTCGACACGTTCTTCACTATGGCCTTCTCAAAGCTTGCCCATGGCACGTTGAGCATGCCCATACCTATAAGTACGCACAGGGCAGACACAGCGAGCAGCGTTATCTGCGATGCGCCGTCGAGCGAGTTGCTGCCGAAGGCACGGATGGTGAACGTCAGCATTGCCACGAGCATAACGATAGGCATGAGCGACATTATGGCTGAGGGTCGCTTCTTGAGATGTTGTTCTTGTTTCGGGTTCTTTTCCATTTATTATATATAATGTCTGTGGTGTTGCATAAATATGCAACGGTTTGTAATTGGCGTGCAAAGGTACTGCTTATTTGCCTAAACTGCAACCCCATTGATACATAAATGCTTACCAATAGTGTATATTTATCTAAAAAGCGAATGGTCGGTGTATAAATATACGATGCACTTGTGGACATAAGAACAAGGTGATGTTCGTGTTATGAACGTATAATATATGGTCGTTAATGGACGTATAATATTAAGCCTAAGCAACAAACAATTACTGGTTTATTAAAGTTTACATATTAGAAGATGGAAGATTAAGATATTTTGTGTAAATTTGCGTACTATAATATACCGTCTTATACTTAAATATTAATTTACACTTAAATACTAAAGACAATGAATGATAGAACAAAATTTATCTTAACCTATGTAGCTGGTATAGTTACAGGTGTTGTGTTGATAATGGCCGTTGGCTTTTTTATTGCAAAGTCACGAGCAACGTCAGCATCAAACGATGATGTAGTTATGTTTGAACAACCTCGTGGTGTTGTGCCAGGTAAGGTATTCGAGGTCATGCAGGTCCTGTCTGATGGCAGCGCATTAGCTACAGTTGACGATGTGGAAAGTGGCAATTTAGGAACAGTTGTTCTTTTTGTTGGTGATGAAAGTACGTCTTACTATGATAGTCAAAAGATAAATGTTCCAAAAGGCAAAGTTGTAAAACAAGTTGGTACTTACGGCTATATGACACGTAATGATATGCATAAGACTGTGCCTATAGTGGAAATAATGGAAGAGTAAATGGAATATATAAAGCATATAAATAGCTATGGGACTACAGTTTAGAAAAAGTGTAAAGATTGCGCCAGGGGTTAAAATAAACTTCGGCAAGAAAGGTACGAGTGTAAGTGTTGGGCCTCGTAGCGCAAAGATAACAACCGGAACAAATGGTACACATGTAAGTGCAGGAATACCAGGAACAGGATTGTATTATAGAGAAAAAGTATCTGGGAAAAGCAAAGGAAATAATAATAAACAATCAAGTAAAATACAGAATTATCAGATGCAATCAGGTACACCGCCATTACGTACAAAAGGTGAAAACAGTATCTATGGAATAATATTTGTAATTATAGCATTCTTTTGTTTCTGTGGTGCTATAGGAGCCTCACTTCAGCCAATAGGACGAGTAATAATTGGAGGGGTTGGAGCTTTCTCTGTTTTAGGAGCTGTTACTTTTTTAACCGCTAAAAGCTCTGATGATACCGATAAAGAGAAAAGTAATAATCGGCTTATAAAGAATCCGTTTTGTTTTACTCTTGGGGTATTGGTAATTATAGGTTGTATTGTACTCTATATATGGTCAACCGGATGGGAATGGACAGGATATAGCAAAACTAATATTTATATTAAGTACGACTATTCTTGGTTTAAGTGGATATACTATCCTGTTTTAATGATTGTCGGTATAGTAGGTGCTAAGATAGTGCAAATGGGATTTACGGAAGAAAAATTTGAATAACAATGTTGGGAAGTGATACAAGGTGTTCACCCACGAGTGACGCGTAGCGTCCAAAATCCTTTAAAATCGCGCCAAAGGCGCTCTTAAATCCAAATATTATAGGTATAAGGATCCGTGAATGACCAATCCGTGTGCATTAGTGATATCCGTGTCCCTTAGACCCGTGTCCACTCGCCGTAGGCGGTGGACACGTAAAAATGAATATCCCCATAAAACTCCATAAAGAATCTATCTTCTTTGTAGCCATATACATGCTCTGCGCAGCATATAGACAACATATAGTAAGGCTGCAGTAGTAGCAACAGAGTTGAGGATCTTAATAATAGTGATGCCGAGGCTGTCCGTGCCCAAAACCGTTGTACCAACTTCCTCTGCAACAGCTGTGATTATTTCCAACATAAAGCTTATGATAAGGGCCTTGCCAAGCACTCGCAGCTCGCCATGATTACGGCGGAACAATCTAATGCCCATAATAAAAGTAATAAACAATGCAAGCATAGCAAGGAGCAAACATATAAACATAATGAAAACAGAGGAATCGGAAGCAGTATCTGCCGTCCAGTTCTCAAGCAATTTTGCTTTTGAGGTATACCATAACTCCACGCCACTACCGGCAATCTCACCAATTATTAGCAACAGACTACAATTACGCAAGTATCGCTCGCTCTTGTCTAATAATGATCTAAAGCAAAACCACATAACCACCAATGCTAATGTCTTACCAATAGTCTGGGTGGCAAAGGCTACATTAAAGGATGCGTTTGCTAATTTCATCGTTATACAGTTCTCGTGGATAAAGTCTAACAGCATGAAGGCTACATACAGATAGTAAGAATTTTTGACTATCTCCATTTTTCTGTTCTTTGTTATTGCCATTGTTTAGATATATTTATTTTGTGAAGTTCAAAAGTAACAATAAATGCAATGAATGGTGTTTAAAACCAGTTCTAATTCGTGGAGATAGGAGGATATTACGTGAGCGATGGGCAAGGAATATAAGAGAACGGGTATGCTCTATTTATTGTACATTTGCACCTGATAAGTTCGGAAAAGTGTCAAATTTGGCACAAATCAGAAGTTGTTAGTGTAGTACAAGTATTATTGCGTACAAAGAACGTTATACTTATGCTCGTTAATGAACGTATAATTTATGGTTCGTTAATGAACGTATAATAAGGTTTGTTGATTAGCGTCGCCATAGGCGGCGAATCATGCTTAACCTCGGGTGACCAGAGGGAACCCGAGGATAGTGATGTATATATAAAAAACTCTTCCCCTCGCTCGGCTTTGCCGAGCGAGGGGAAGCTATGTTTAGAACATCTTGTCAGGATAAACACCCTCGTCGTGAAGCTTCTGGAACTTCTCAACAACAGCCGGGCGATCCTCTGGATATGTTACGCCGAACCACTTAGATGTAGTGTCGAGCACCTCGCAAGTGGCTGTGCCGTCGTGGATGAGCTTGTCTACCATCAATGGGATGAAGAATTCGCTCTTCGGGTTCTCCATGTTCTTCGGGTCAGAGAGGAACTCCTTGAAGAACTCGTTGCTGTGCTTGAAGTAGTCAGGAGTAAAGCCCCAGAAGTTCATAGATACCGGAGTGTTGTCTGGTATAGCTACCCATGTCTCGCCATCGTCGGCAAGATACTTAACAACACCGTCGAAACGCTGAATCTTTGTGCGCTCAACTACAGATGTGAGGTGGTGGTTCTCGTCGTTCTCGCATACGCCACGGCTAACAGTACCGCTGTCGGAGAGAGTGTTGCCTACGCGGAAGCCTACCATAGCATACTTGCCAGTAGAGCCTTCGGGCAGTTCGCTAAGCCACTTGCCAAGCACCTTGAAGGCGTCGCGGTCGTAGAAGTCGTCGCAGTTGAGCACGGCGAACGGCTCATTGATTACGCTTTCACCCATCATCAATGCGTGGTTTGTACCCCAAGGCTTTGTGCGTCCCTCTGGACATGTGAAGCCTTCTGGCAGAGCGTCGAGAGCCTGGAACACGAGTTCGCATGGGATATGACCCTCATATTTAGAAAGCACGATACGACGGAAGTCGTCCTCGAAATCTTTACGGATAACGAACACCAACTTGCCGAAACCGGCATTGATAGCGTCGTAGATAGAGTAGTCCATAATAGTTTCGCCGTGAGGACCTAATGTATCGAGCTGCTTAAGTCCACCGTAACGGCTGCCCATTCCGGCAGCAAGAAGGAAAAGTGTAGGTTTCATAATCTTTTATTATTATGTTAGTTTATGTAAACAAATTCCGTGGTATGATATAGTGCTTAATCTATATCAACCACAAAATTAACAAAATAGTATGAGATAAAAAAACATTGGGCGGAGATTTTTTCTTTTTCTTCTATTTGTCTGCCTTTCTCCATATCTTATATCCCAATGCCGCCACCACTACGCTCATCACCGGCGAGATGATGTTGAAGAAGCAGTAGGGCAGGTATGTCACGGTAGCCACGCCGAGCACGGTGCTCTGCGTCATGCCGCAAGTGTTCCACGGCACAAGTACCGACGTCACGGTTACGGCATCCTCTGTGGTACGGCTCAGCAGTCGGCGCTCGTAGCCCTCGCGGTCGTATATGTCGCGAAACATATTGCCCGTGAGCAAGATGCACAGATACTGGTCGGCTATAGCCACGTTGAGCATTACGCCCGAAGCGGCGGTAGAGCCTACAAGCGACGTGCGTCCCTTGACCATGTGTATAAAGAGTCGGGTTATGCC
>USCM01000147.1 GCA_900553155.1 uncultured Prevotella sp.
TCGTAACGCCAGTAAGAGGTGTTAGAGAGCGAGCCAGACACAAATGCCGAGAGAGCGTTCTTAGAATATTCGGTCTGGAAGAAAGCACCCTCCTGAACAACGTGTCCGTCGAAGTCGCGGTATACAGCGTCGCCTACGCCGAGCTTCTTGTACACCCAGCTCTGGTCGGCAGCGTTGGCATTGTTGTCCACCTTAACCTTCTTGCGGGTGGTATCGATAAAGTACTCGCCGCCATAGAGGTCTACAATCTCGTTGCGGTGTGTACCCTTGTAGGCACGGAAGTCGATACCGCCATAGAAGTCGATGTCAGGAGTAATCTTGGTGTTGTATGTAGACACAAGGCCGTACCAGTTGTGGTAGTTGAGCTGCTTAGCCATAACAAGCATAGAGCCGTGCTCCGAAGCCTCGTTGATGTCCTCGATGGCTCCGTAGTCGAAGGTGCCGTCGGCCTTGCGATACTTGGTCTGGAACACACCCTTGTTCACGCCGTACCAGTCCTGATAGCTGTAGCCATAGTCCTCGTTGCCCTGTCCGCTGTAGCCATAGCCACGGCCAATAGACATGTAGAGCACGGTGCTGAGCGACGACTTGTCGTTGATCTGCCACTGGTGGTTAAGGCTGAGCTGCGGCTTGTGGTAGACGTTGTACTCGGATGTACGACGCTGACCGTTGTTGTCGAAGCCGTATGTAGGGTTGTACTTATGGTCCATGACGCCATAAACCTGCTCTGCCATCTTCCAGTCGGCAAGCTTCATAGCGCTCTTGCGCTGATAGTGCTCCTGCGGAGCGCCGAAGGCTGTGAACGAGAGCTGGTGTGCATCGTTAAGACGCTTAGAGATGTTGATGAAGTAGGTATAGCCCTTGAAGTCGGTGCCCTGTGCATAGCCGTCGCCCCATGTCTTCGATCCGAGCAAGGTCATAGCCCAACCCGTCTTCGAGAGACCAGTAGACACTGTGAACATCATCTTGTTCATATTGTCGTTGCCAATGCCGTAGTAGAAAGAACCGCCCTTCTTTGCCTCAAGCGACTTGGTGATGATGTTGATGGTACCGCCCACCGAAGGAGCCGACACCTTAGAGGCACCCAGTCCGCGCTGTGTCTGCATGGTGCGTGTAACGTCGGTCAGACCAGCCCAGTTAGACCAGTAAACGTTCTGGTTCTCCATATCGTTCATAGGAACACCATTCACCATCACGGCAATGTTGGTGTTGTCGAATCCACGCATGTAAATCTCAGAGTCACCATAGCCACCACCCTCTTTGTTGGCGTGTACGCCCGGGGTCGACTTAAGAATTTCAGGGAACTCCTGAGTACCAATCTTCTCCTCGATAAACGACATAGGCACCTGCGACACAGCCACCGGTGTCTTGCGTGCCACAGCCATCTGCGATGTTACAACCACGTCCTTCAGCACCTGTCCGTCGGTTGTCATAACGATGTTGCCAAGCTCGCCGTTGCCGCTAACCTTAACAGCCTTCTGCTTGTAGCCGATGTACTGCACCAAGACCTCCTTGGCTCCGCTTACACCCTTTACAGCGAAAGCACCGTCAATGTCGGTAACAACCTTGACATTCTTCACAGACACAGTAGCGCCGATAAGCGGCTCGCCGGTCTCTGCATCAACAACCTTACCTCTAAGCACCGATTGTGCCATTGTGGTTGTTGTGCCCGCCATAGCGAGCGCACTCACAACGAGGAGATGTTTAGATGATTTTTCATACCTTAAACTAACTTAAATTAAAAAATTTAACATTACTTGCATTAAGCAACTAAAAAAAGCAACCATAAGACAGAATCAATATGGTTGCACTTTTATATAGTGGGAGCCGCATAGCACGCGCCCCCACCTTAACATATATTTACTTTTCCTGAATATCCCAACCTACAGCCGATGCGCCGAGCACAGCAGCCGATGCGCCGTCGAGACCCGATACGAGGAACTTTGCCTTGCCCTTGTATATGCCGAGCACCGTCTCGTCGTATGCCTTCTTGATAGGATTCATGATGAGGTCGCCAGCCTTAACCAAGCCACCGAAGAAGATGAAAGCCTCCGGCGAGCAGAATGTGGCAAAGTCGGCACAAGCCTCTCCAAGCATCTTGCCTGTAAACTGGTATATCTCGTTGGCAATCTTGTCGCCCTTGGCAGCGGCTATCGACACGTCGTAAGATGTAATCTTCTCGGGGTCGATATCGCGCAGCAACGAAGGCTCATTGCTGTTGGCAAGGAACTCGCGTGCCGAACGTGCCACACCAGTAGCCGAGCAGTAAGCCTCAAGGCATCCCTTACGGCCACAACCGCAAGTGCGTCCATTCTCTCTTCTTACGATAACATGGCCAAGCTCGCCTGCAAATCCGTCCGAACCATAAACAAGCTGTCCGTTGATAACGATGCCAGAACCCACGCCTGTACCGAGGGTAATAACGATAAAGTTCTTCATGCCACGTGCCACACCGTATATCATCTCGCCAATGGCGGCTGCGTTAGCGTCGTTGGTAAGAGCTACCGGTATGCCCAGACGATCGGAGAACATCTGCGCCAAAGGCACAATACGGTTGCGTGCCCAATCGAGGTTGGCTGCGTTCTCCACAGTGCCGTTATAATAGTTGCCGTTAGGGGCGCCAATGCCCATAGCCTTAATCTTCTCGATACCACCCACCTGGTCGATGATGAGCTGCAAAGCCTCGACGCAAGCGTCTACATAAGCCTCTGCGTTGTCGCCGTAGCCCTGAGTCTTGATAGATGTTGTAGCCTTGATATCGCCGCGGCTGTCCACAATGCCGAAAACTGAGTTAGTGCCACCAAGGTCCAAACCGATTACATAGGGTTTCAAAGAATCTTCTGTCATGATTATACGTTTTGATTTTTGTAATTAATAGTTGAGATAGCTCTACACAGAGCAAAGGTATTAAAAAGTTGTAATACTACAAAGGTTTTAACGCTAAAATTTGCCCAATTCATCGTTTTTTCGCAATTTTGCAGCCGTTATGCAGTTTCCTATACAATTAGACATTTTAGACTTCGTATTCAAAGGAATACTTATCGGTCTCGTGGCGTCGGCGCCAATGGGTCCGGTGGGCGTGCTGTGCATACAGCGCACGCTAAACAAAGGCCGCTGGTATGGCTTTATGACAGGTATCGGAGCCTGCGTGAGCGACATCATCTACGCCCTCATTACCGGATTCGGTATGAGTTTCGTGATGGACTTCGTTGGCAACGAGCACAACCGCTTCGTGCTGCAGCTCAGCGGCAGCGTGGTGTTGCTGCTGTTCGGCATCTACTGCTACCGCTCCAACCCTACGAAGAACATGCACCAGAGCAACAAGAACCAGAAGGGAACATTGGCGCACAACGGCATCACGGCTTTCCTTGTGACGCTGTCCAATCCGCTCATCATCTTCCTCTTTATCTTCCTCTTTGCCCAGTTTGCCTTCGTGGTGAACGACCGCCCGTTCGAGATGACCATTGGCTACATCAGCATCATCATCGGCGCCATGCTGTGGTGGTTCGGCTTGACGTGGCTCATAGACAAGGTGCGGGGCAAATTCGACAACTACGGCATCGTGCTCATCAACCGTGTGGTGGGCTGCATCGTGGTTATCTTCTCGGTGATAATGTTGCTCGGCACGGTGTTCAACCTCTATAAACTTCCTTACTGATTTTTTAGCTCTTAGCACTACCTTATTATGTTCATAGCACAGGAATTAAGAAAGAAGAGCACTGCCGAATTTGTGCTCTATATGTGGCAGGTAGAGGCGTATGGATGTCAGCTGTCGCGCATCAAAAACGAGTATATATCGCGCTTTGCCAACTATACCGACGAGCAGCGGGAGGAGATGGTAGACTGGTACGGCGACCTTATAACGATGATGAACTCGGAGGGTAAACGAGAGAAGGGACACCTCACCATCAACCAGATTGTGGTGCAGGACATGAACGAGCTGCACAACCAACTGCTGCAAAGCTCGCGCTTCCCCTTCTACAACTCGGAGTACTACCGGGTGCTGCCCTTTATCGTGGAGCTGCGCAACCGTGGCGACAAGGACTGCAACGAGATCGAGACTTGCCTCAACGCGCTCTACGGCACGATGATGCTGCGCCTCCAAAACAAGACTATCAGCCCCGAAACACAGCATGCCATCAAGGAGATTTCTACCCTGCTTGGTATGCTGAGCGACTATTACATCAAGGACAAGACGGAGGGACTGAAGTTCGACGACGACGAGGAGATGTAGGCGCGGGCGACCAAGGAAGCCTTAGTGACTGACCAATTAAGCCTTAATGACCGACCAATTAAGCCTTAATGACCTACCAATTAAGGCTTAATGACCTACCAAGGAAGCCTTAGTTGGCAAGTCATTAAGGCTATATATAAATGTTTTATTTTTTTAACCCGTCATTCTATCACATTTTCGGGGTTAAAATTCCTGTAACACACTGTATACAAGAGGAATAGCAGCAGTGATAGGTCGGGGTTTGGAGAGGCTTACCTATCACGGATCTGTCACTGAAGCCTCACACAGAATGGCATACGCTTCAAGAGAATTGCAGGTATCGGAGAATGAGGTTTAGACAAGAGAACAGGGACAGGGTATTTTAAAGACATAAGAACATAAGAACAAAAAACTGGGTGCTTTAAAAACACCCTCTCTCTTGTTCTTATGTTCTCTTGTCTTTAAAATATCACATGTACTCCTGTCCAAGCCCCTCCACGATAAACACCAGTTTTGCAGTAGTTACTTTAGTGATACTTCAGTGATAGATAAATGACAGGTGACACCCGTGCCAGCCACCCAACACTTTCGTATCTCCCTATGCACCAACAAGTTACAACATTTCAACGGCATAATTGTGATAGAATGAGTGGTTAAAAAAGAAAAACATATATATACGAACAAAACAGCATCCTACAAATTGCTTAGAGCATAAAGAGGAACAATATCAACATGGCGGACAGCACCATTGGATTCCTGGTCCACATACTCAAACTCTCCAAAATTCTCTAAAGATGTACGAACAGCATGCTCGAGTCCTTTCTTCCTCATAAACAACCATAAGCTTTGCATACTACCACGTGTACTTGCCTTCACTTCTATTGGCACAACAACACCATCTTTTGCCAGAAGATAATCAATTTCAGCATTAGCCCCTCTCGATAAGTTCTGCCAATAATACATTTCCGCCCTTTGGAAACAATCATGATTTTTCATCAACTCCAACCCTGCAAACATTTCTGAAGCAGCACCCTTATTAACAAAGTCGACCTCTGAAGAGAGAAGTATATTTGCCGCTGGGGTTCCAAGCATAGTTTGCATC
>USCM01000148.1 GCA_900553155.1 uncultured Prevotella sp.
TACAGCGACCTCTCTACACAACTCGACTACATCAACATCCCCCTGACCCTCAATGCCTACATAGCTCCGGGCTTGGCAGTAAAGGCAGGTGTACAGATGGGGTTGGCATTGTCTGGCAAACTAAAATACACCATGACCAAATACACCAAAAACGACGACGGCGAGTTTGCCCCGACACAGCCCGAGGAGGTAAGCCAGAAGCTCAACAACACAATGAAGAGCGTGTGCTTCTCCATACCCGTTGGCTTGAGCTACGAGTTCTCCAACGTCATTATCGACGCACGCTACCACTTCGGCTTGACCCCAGTGCAGCAGATTGGCGACTACAAGGGACCCAAGAACCGCGTCTTCACCATAAGTGCAGGCTACCGCTTCGCACTTTAAGTAGACATTTTTGGGGGACATCATATATTAGGAGTAGTTTTTTTCCTCATAAAGATATAATATTGTCAAGTATTTTCTGTAAATTTGCAAAGTAATACTGTAGCTTTCAAAAGTACAGAAGTGATATAGATAAAGAAAACTAATACTACAATAATTATGATAGACGTAAAAGAAACATTAGGTGGTGCTGAGGAGCGCATGGAGATGGGTGCCATGTACCTTGAGGAGCAGCTTGCCCGCATCCGTGCCGGACGCGCCAACGTAGCAATACTCGACGGAGTGAAGGTGAGCTCATGGGGCTCTATGGTTCCGCTTAACCAGGTGGCCAACGTCACCGTTCCCGACCCACGTACTATCGCTATCCGTCCCTTCGACAAGAAGCAGATTCGCGAGATTGAGAAGGCCATTATGGACAGCGACGTAGGCATCACTCCAGAGAACAACGGCGAGATTATCCGTCTGGGCATACCACAGCCTACAGAGGAACGCCGTAAGGAGCTTGTCAAGCAGTGCAACAAGATTGGCGAACGCACAAAGGTGGAAATCCGCAACGCTCGTCAGGAAACTAAGGACAAACTGAAGAAGGCCATAAAGGACGGACTGTCTGAGGACCTTGAGAAGGATGCCGAGAACGAGTTGCAGAAGATACACGACAAGTTTGTTAAGAAGGTAGAAGACCTTCTCGCTGCTAAGCAGAAGGAAATTATGACAGTCTAATAAAGTAAAAAAGTAAAAGAGTAAAAAAGTAAAAAGCGTGGCTTAAAGTAAAACTGCTCTTTTTACTCTTTTACTCTTTTACCTTTAAACAGCTCTTTTTACTTTTTTACCTTTTTACATTTTTACTTTTTAATGACTGGATTAGTAATAAAGAACACCGGCAGCTGGTACACCGTGCGTACCGACGACAACCAGATAGTAGACTGCAAGATTAAGGGCAACTTCCGACTGAAAGGCATACGCAGCACCAACCCGGTGGCTGTGGGCGACATCGTGGAGATTATCCGCAACCAGGAAGGCACCGCCTTCATTACCGCCATCTGCGACCGACGCAACTATATCATACGCAAGTCGCAGAACCTTAGCAAGCAGAGCCACATCATTGCAGCCAATGTAGACCAGGCTTTCCTCATCGTAACGGTAAACCATCCGCAGACAAGCACCATCTTTATCGACCGCTTCCTTGCCACTGCCGAGGCTTACAGCGTACCTACGGTGCTTGTGTTCAACAAAACCGACCTGCTGTCGGACGAAGAGCTGCACTATCAGGAGATGATGATGAAGCTCTACGAAACCATTGGCTACAAGTGCATAGCCGTATCTGCCGCTACCGGCTGCGGCATGGACGCCATCAAGCCGATGCTTAAGGACAAGATAACGCTGCTTAGCGGAAACAGCGGTGTGGGCAAGTCGACCTTCATCAACTATATCCTGCCGGGTGCCAACCTGCGCACATCGTCCATCTCCGACGCCCACAACACGGGTATGCACACCACCACCTTCAGCGAGATGTTGCTGCTGCCGGAGGGTGGCTACCTTATCGACACTCCGGGCATAAAGGGCTTCGGCACCTTCGACATCGAGCCTGAGGAGCTTACAAGCTACTTCAAGGACATCTTCCACTTCTCGAAGGACTGCCGTTTCAACAACTGCACCCATACCCACGAGCCTGGTTGCGCGGTGCTTAAGGCTGTAGAAGAACACTACATTGCCGCATCACGCTACCAGAGCTACCTGTCTATGCTCGAGGATAAGGAGGAAAACAAGTATAGAGAGGCCTACTAATTACTTATCCAACATCTTTAGCGACTGCACAAACCAAACGTTCATTTGGTTGGCGCCACGATGGTTCCAAGCATAGTAAGGAATGAGGGTCAGCTTCTGGTTCTTAACCGACACGCCGTTGGCGCTATCCTCAAGCATTTGAGCCTGTGTGGTGATGGCCTTGACAGCGAAGGCTGGCGCACCCTTGGTCTCGGTGTTCTGTATCTTGTAGTTTTCTACAAGGTCGAACGACGGTTGCTTGCCAATAACGGCACGAAGCACAGGCTCGTTCTGGTTGTCGGCAGCCCCAGCACAGATAGTCGGCGCTCTGAGGGTCTACCGCATTCTTATACGACAGCAATGCCCACTTGCGCAGCTGCTTGCGCTGCTTTCCTTCCGCCGTATTGTCGTCGGGCAAGGCTAGCCACGGAGCAATGCCAGCCATCAGTCGGCCAAAACATTCCATATACAGTACCTTGCGGTTGTCAAAACTCGGGCTGAACTCGGTCTGCATGTTCTTCTGCAGTTCGCCCTTTGCCATATTCTCAAGCACCGGCTGCGCCATGCGGTAGGCAAGCGAGCACCAGTATTGGCGGTCGTTAGGCTCGTGAGCTTTCTTCTTTGCAGCTGTCGAGGTCAAAGGTAGAGCCAAGAAGACAAGGAGCAGGAAGCCCCACCCCCAACTTCTCCTCCACAGGGAGGGGAGTAATGTGTTTATATTGTTGGTTCTGAAAATCATATATTATACTGTTTTTTATT
The DNA here is from genome assembly GCA_900553155.1 of uncultured Prevotella sp. Lineage (GTDB taxonomy): Bacteria > Bacteroidota > Bacteroidia > Bacteroidales > Bacteroidaceae > Prevotella. The sequence continues at coordinate 2,905 of USCM01000148.1, forward strand.
TTAATCCTCTTTATTGTATTTAGCGTTTCAGTACCGGCACACCCTCCTCAAACGCTATCGGCACCCACAGGTGTCGGCTGTCGCTAAGGTGTTTGGGGTTCCACATATCCGCCATGAACACATAGTCGGCACCGCCAAACATCTTCTTCTGTGCGGCGGTCTCCACCTTATATATGTATGTGCCTTGCGCGCCGAATGTCTTGTCGGCACCCTCGCCACGGCATGGGTTGTCCAACTGTTCCCATGGACCAAATATATTCTTTGCACGGAACATGCGGGCAGCGTTAGGCGCCCAACCCGTACATCCGCTTGTAATCATCCAATAGGTGCCATCCTTCTTGAAGATAGTAGGCGCCTCGTTCTGACCGCCGGCTGCAACACGAACAAACGAGCCGTTGTGCTGCATATAGTCGTCGGTAAGCTGTGCAATCTGGATTGTCAGATTGTCCTCTGATGAGAAGATGTGGTAAGCCTTGCCGTCGTCGTCTACAAATACGGTCATGTCGCGTGCCATCTGTCCGCCTTGCAAATCGCGCATGAAGAACATGCCACGCTCTATCTGTGTGCGCCATTCGGGAGTCCACCACTTCTTAAGTTCGGGGTACAACAGCTGATGACGCAGGTCGGTTGTATCGGGCTTGGCAAAACCAATGGGATAGACACCGGCATTCACTCTGCCCGAACGCACAAACTTGAACGGACCAAACGGGGTATCGCTCACAGCCACAGCAGCACGTGCCGCACCATAGCCACGACCCTTAAGCTCCAGGTGGAACCACATAACAAACTTCTTGGTCTTGGCATTGTACAGCACCTTTGGGCGCTCGATGATGCATCCGCCCTCAATATCGCTGCCCGGTTCGTTAGATACCGGGAGCACAAGACCGTGGTTGGTCCAGTCCTTAAGATTCTTGGAAGTAAAGCAACTAACACCCAGCGAACTATAGGGCTTGCCGTTGTCCGAACGGCTTTCGCCATACCAATAGTACGTACCCTTATAGTTAAAGATACTGCCACCGTGTGCATTGATGTGTTTGCCCGTGTTGTCTTTCCACACGCCACCGTCCATCGGAGCCTGTGCAAAGAGCGGAGCACAAGAAAGTTGCAGCGCAAATATAGCCGCGAAAATCTTCTTCATATTAATTGTATCGGTTATGATGATTGGTAAATTATATACTGTTTTAGTTATCAGATATTGCAAAATTAGCAATAATGGCTGTCATCTACTGACTATTATCAATAATAAAGGAGCAATAATTAAGATATAAACCCTACATACATCGCTATTTATATTTATCCACAAAATAGCGCAACGTTAACGACACTGCCTATAGCAATAAAAAAAGAGGATGTGCAAAAAACTACAACTACACGTTATTTGCACATCCTCAACTAACCCATTTAAACCTATATAAAAACAACCTCTTACTTAACCACTATCTTTCTGCCATTGCGAATATATACCCCTTTAGAAGAAGGTTTGTCTATTTTCATACCAGTCAAGGTATAATAAGGTGCAAAATCATTATTGTTTATTATACTTTTAATACCTGTGGCGAGAGTAAGGTCTACAAGTTTCACCTCATCAAAGTCTGCCCATACATTCTCGTTCCACTGATCTTCGCGCCAAGGATTAGAAAGGCGGAGTTTAACAACAGCACCCGTTTTCTTGGCAGTGAACATCTCCTTAATCTGTGCCCAATCTGTAGCTTCCTCAAGTGCGTCCTCGTATAGAATCTTAGACCCTTCCTTGCCATCTGCATAACTTACCAGCTGATATCCTGCTTCTGGTTCGTCGCCATTATAATCTCCCTTGTTGAAACGGTATAGCATAGACAACTCATACTTATGACCAACAACAAGGTTATTAATAGTCTGCTTCAGTTCACCTGTAGCCCATCCATTGTGCATATAACGTTCGAGCCGAAGATAGTGTTCATTACCGTCACTGATAGCATCGCCGTCTGGCTCCTGCTCATAGATATTGGCAAAAACGTTCCAGCAGTTAAGACCGTCAAAACCATTTGTCATGTCGCCATCATTCTTGTCGCCAGTATTCTTGTCCCAACCCGGAACTGTCTTTACAAAGGTCAACTCACGACCATCCTCATCTGCAAACTTCTTAATCTCCAAACCCTTAGCATCCTCAAAGTTGCCATTCTTCACCAGGTTTTCGCCTGGTGAAGTAGGAGTTATAGGATCTGTAGGATTAGACGGGTCGGTAGGATCGGTAGGGTCTTTTTTATCAGGGTCGTATCCCTCTTTCTGATAAATGCGCACATAGTCGATAAGATACTGACACGGGAACGGAGTGTCCTTAAGCGAACCGCCATTGACTCCACCCAACGCAAGGTTGAGCAACAGATACTGGTAGCGTCCGCGATATGGCGAAACATT
>USCM01000149.1 GCA_900553155.1 uncultured Prevotella sp.
CTACGTGCACATTGCACGGTTGCAGATATGGTTGCAGATAAGCGTTTCATCTGCAACCATCTGCCACCCATCTGCAACCACACAACTCACAGAGGCACAGCACGTTACGCGAAAAGGTTGCAGATGGCAGATAAAAACGGAAAAAATGTTTTCTTATGGGGATTGTGTTTCGAATATTCTTTTTATCTTTGCAATGTTGATGGAGTCGAGCCTACCTCATAACAGCAACACGGTGGTAAGCCACGACGCCAATGCAGCATAACACAAAGCAACCTGCTAAACCAATGCTTATAACAATGTTAAACAATAGTGTTGCAACACCTTATTATGAAAGAAACTAAATCTATGACTGGCAAATGGGGAATGCCGTCACGTGCCTTACTTGTACTCGGCATGGCTGTTGTATTTGGCAGCACAACCGCATCGGCTCAGTCGCTCAAGGGTATGTTCAAGAAAGCTAAAGAGAGTTTTGGCGAACAAGTGAAAAAGGAAGCTACCAAGAACATCGAGAAAACACTTCCTATCAAGACCGCAACAAAGACCACCACTAAGCACCGCAGCATTACACCGGTAAAGAAGAGTGGAGGCAAAACTATTGACATTCCAAGAAACCACACTGCCCTTTTTGCGCCAATAGGCAAGGCGGTGGATGCCAAGTTGGGCATAAGGACGGTGAAGCAGCAGAAGCCGCCACAGGACGAGAAGAAGCAACCTGACTGGAACGACGCGCAAGTGCCTGCCAACGAACTCGACAACAAGAGTCTGGTTGAGGCATACAAGCTGATGGAAGAATGTCTCGACAGCAAATACGTATCAAGAACATCGCCGGCATCCTTCAGACATCTAAGTCTTTACGACGAACTAAACGCGCGCACAAGAGCGCTTAACTACTTCGTTGAAAGATATAACGACGCAATGGACACATACGAGGACGAGGATATGTCGAACGACAATGCCAACCGTACATTTGCAGGCACATTGAAGACGGATGCCTACAAAACTGTGATACGATCGTCCATCGCTCCCCTCCTTACTCTGAGCGACAACTTTGTCAGCGATGACGTCAAGGAGTACTTCAAGGAACATGGCGGAGGCGAGAACGCACATAAAGCAAAGCTCACGGTGTGGAATCCGGACAGATAACACATAAGAGAGGAGGGGCACTACAGCCCCTCCACAAACTCGTACAGCTTTTTATAGAACGGATGCGACGTCATCGTCTGGGCCGACCCAAGTATGATGAGCTTCATGCGGGCACGTGTTATAGCCACGTTCATACGACGCAAGTCGCGAAGGAAGCCTATGTCGCCGCCGTCGTTCGACCTTACCAATGATATCAGGATGATGTCGCGCTCCTGACCCTGGAACCCGTCCACCGTGTTCACCGTTATCATCCGGCGGTACGGACGGAAGTATTCTTTCTGCCTTATCATTTTGCGGAGCAGTTGCACCTGGGCACGATAAGGAGAGATGATGCCCACATCTATCGACTCGTCGAATATGCGATTTTTGCCGATTTTATCGAAGTAATCTTGCAAGGTGGCAAGCGTAAGCTCGGCTTCGGCACGGTTTATCCTGCCAAAACTCTCACCCACAAATTCTTCCTTGCCGTCCACATCGGCGGTATCTATCCACACCATGGGCAGGTCGTAGTCGAGTATGCCACGGTGGCTCACCTCCGGGGCGGTTGTAACGGCGCCGTTGTAGAAGTAGTCGCTTGAGAACTGCATGATGCGCTCGTTCATTCGATACTGCATGGTGAGCAGCGTCACGACGTCGGGCTTCTGCTCCACGATGCGCTCCATAAGCGTCTTGCCCAATCCACCCTTCAAGGCGGCAATGCTCTTGACCGTAGGCGGCAGCTGACAATGGTCGCCAGCCAACACCACTCTGCCTGCCTTGCGTATGGCTATCCAGCAAGCAGCCTCAAGAGCCTGGGCTGCCTCGTCGATGAAGAGGGTCGAGTATTTCTCGCCCTCCAGCACCCTATTGGCGGCACCCGTAAGCGTGCAGGCTATGACACGTGCCTCGCCAAAGAGCGACGAGCGTATGCGCAGCTCCAGCTCGGTGGCTCGGCTCTTGAGCCTATCCATCTTCTGGTGCCACGAGTCGGAACGCTTGCGCTGCCCACGCAATTCGCGTATAGCCTTGCGTATGCTCCACAGTTGGGGATAGTCGGGGTGCGCCTCGAAGCGCCGCTCGTAGGTAAAGGACAGCATCTTGTCGTTGACACGTGTGGGGTTGCCTATGCGCAGCACCGCCACTCCCCTATCCACAAGCTTCTCGGATATCCAGTCGACAGCCATATTGCTCTGTGCGCACACCAGCACCTGACTCTCGCGGCGCAGCGTCTCGTATATAGCCTCAACAAGAGTTGTGGTCTTGCCCGTGCCGGGAGGACCGTGTACCACAGCCACATCCTTGGCTCGCAGCACCTCGTTCACAGCCCGTTCCTGCGACGCATTGAGCCACGGAAAGCGCATCGGCTCGAAGCTTAGCTTGCGGGCGGGCGCCTTGGTGTAGAACATCTCACGCAAATCGGCAAGTCGGCCCGACGTGGCACGCATTACACGGTCGAGCGCGTCGAACATAAGCCGGTAGCTTGTTTCGTCGAAGAAGAGCTGCACGCCGATGGCATCCTGGCGCTGCAGGTCGGTAAGGCGGCCAGCATCAGGCAATGCCACCACCATACGGTCGGTCTCGGCATAGCTCACGGTGGCGGTGAAGGACATATATTGTATGCTGTCCTTGCTCGTCTTGGGGTCGCGGCGCATGGTGAAGAAGCACACGGGGCGACCAGGCTCGAAGTTGTGCTCTATGTCGGAGCCTTCGTGCCGCGACACCTCCACCACCATCTGGTTGAGCGAGTTGTAGTAGCAACGGCCCAACGTAACGGGAAACCAGGCGTCGCCTCGGCGCACCTTACGCTCCACGCCCATCGTCTCGGTTTGCTTGCGAAACTCCTCCTTCTCGTGGTTGTACTCTATCTGCAACAACATACGCTGCTGCTGAAGCTGTAATATCGAATTGTTCATTGTATATTGTTTTCGGCTACTTATTGATGCAAAGGTACAATATTTTGGGAAATAATTGCTAATTTTGCACATATATACTGTAGGTGGTACGGCTCAGAGCCGTACCACGCAAACAACCCTATAAGAAACAAAACTCCATGTCAATCAACGCAATATCCCTACAAGACGTCGCCATAGGCTACCCTGCCCGACACAACAGCCGCCACATCATCGGCTCCAATCTGTGGGCCAATGCCCAGGCTGGCACCCTTACCTGCATAATAGGCCGCAACGGAACGGGCAAGTCGACCTTGCTGCGCTCCATCGCCCGACTGCAAGACCGTCTTGGCGGCGACATCCTCCTGGACGGAAAGAGCGTGGACAGCTATGCCCGCGACGAGTTTGCACGACAGCTTAGCATCGTGCTTACGTCGAGACCGGAGGCGCAGAGCCTTACGGTTGGCGAGCTTGTGTCATTGGGACGCACTCCATACACGGGCTTCTGGGGCAGACTGAACGATGAAGACCGCACGGCGGTGGACGAAGCGTTAGCTATGGTGGGCATGGAGGAGATGAGAAGGCGCCGCGTGTGCAGCCTCAGCGACGGCGAATGTCAGAAGGCTATGATAGCGAAGTCGCTTGCGCAAAGCACTCCCACTATTCTGCTTGACGAACCCACTGCCTTTCTCGACTTCCACGGCAAGGTGGACTTGCTTATGCTTCTGCGCCAACTGGCACACAACGAGGGCAAGACCATACTGCTGTCCACACACGACCTTGAGGCTGCCCTACAAACTGCCGACCGTCTGTGGATGCTCGACAAGGACGGCATACACGAGGGAGAGCCTAAAGCATTGGTTGCCAATGGGGATGTGGATAGGTATATTGGGCACGAGGGAGTGAGCGTGGACAACGACTTCAGGATTAAGATTAGATAACAATTAATAATATAAAGGAATACAACGTATGGAAAACCAACTGTTAGAACTTATCAAGACTCGCCGCTCTTGCCGCCACTATAAGGCTGAGCAGGTTAGCGACGAACTACTGAACGCTGTGCTTGAGGCTGGCGAGTATGCCCCAACCGGTCACGGACTGCAGGACCCCATTATCGTGGCTGTGCAGAACGACGACATCAAGGCACAGCTGGCACGTCTTAATGCCCAGATTATGGGTGTGGACAGCAACCCCTACTACGATGCCCCCACCTATCTGCTTGTTTTCTCTACCAAGGACAACCCCAATGCCTTCCAGGATGGCTCGTGCGTGCTCGAGAATATGATGCTTGCCGCTCATGCCGTAGGGCTCGCCACGTGCTGGATTAACCGCGAATACCAAATGTTCCAGACTGAGGAGGGCAAGCAGCTCATGAAGACTCTCGGCGTGGACGAACAGTATATCGGCATCGGCGCTCTGTCGCTGGGATATGCGTCGAGGGAGGCTCGCCCGGCGGCTCCACGCAAGGAGGGACGCGTTAGGGTCGTGAAGTAAATCATTGCTGAGCGTTACACGAAACAGAACATTAACGCTCATTATACGAACAAAGAATAAACGGCAACTACACGATTATTCGTGTAATTGCCGTTTATTATATGTATTACATGCGCTCAGGCACCTCAATGCCCAACAGCGCCATACCATTCTTCAAGGTCTTGCCAACGTTCTGTGCCAATACCAGGCGCACAACCTTCTCGTCTTCGGTATCGGCACCGAGGATAGAGTAGTCGTGGTAGAACTGGTTGAAAGCCTTGGTAAGCTCGTAGCAGTAGTTGGCAATGCCTGAAGGAGAGTAGTCCTTGCCAGCCTGCTCTACAGCAGCACCAAACTCGTTGAGCTTCTGTATAAGCTCAATCTCCTTCTCGTTGAGAGGCATCTCTGCCGACAGAGTAGCAGGGATGTTGATGCCCTCGGCAGCAGCCTTGCGCAAGATAGAACGTATACGAGCGTAGGTATACTGGATGAAGGGACCGGTGTTGCCGTTGAAGTCGATCGACTCTTCGGGGTTGAACAGCATGTTCTTGCGGGCGTCCACCTTAAGGATGAAGTACTTCAAGGCACCAAGACCCACGATGCGGGCAATCTCGTTGCGCTCTTCCTCGCTCATATCCTTAAACTTGCCAAGCTCCTCGCTTGTCTGCTTGGCGTCGCCAATCATAGCTGCTATCAAGTCGTCGGCATCCACTACAGTACCCTCGCGGCTCTTCAT
>USCM01000150.1 GCA_900553155.1 uncultured Prevotella sp.
GAGGTAGAATACAAGAACTTCATCTTCTCCAAGCCGTACTGTGCTGTTACGCTCTTTGCCATAAACGTTACCTTGGTGCCGCCTACAACCTCTGGAGAGATAAGCCAGTCGTTGTTGTTTACCTCATTGCCCGAGTCGAAGCAAACTGCCATCTGGTTGCCGAGGTACGGTGTCCAAAGTTTCGACTTGAGGTTGATCATTGAAGGATTGAATACCTGGAATGCCATAGGCTCGCCAGCGTTAGGATAGTCGTAATCCTTTGTAGAGCTGCCCGAGTTGGCGATGGTGTAGGTATAGCCCCTGTCAACGTCCTCAAGCTTCCAGTCGCCCATGTTGGTGATGGTGAATGCCTCGTAGCCCTCGAAGCCTTCGGTAACCAATGTGTTGCCCGAACCTTCCTCCGGCTCGTCCCAAACCAATGCAGAGCCGCTGTCGCTCTTCTTCAGTGTAAGGTTGTTTACAACCGGCAGGTTGTTGGCAGGTACCTCTGAGCGAATCTCCTCGGTGGTGTTGTTGGTAGCGTTCTCGTCCTTAGCAAAGACGATGCGTGCCGAGTAGGTGTGGGTCTTGCCCATCTCTGTGATGCCGGGAGCAACGGTAGCTGCGAATGTGCGCTCCTGTGCGAAAGCCAATGGCGCATCAGCTGCAATGCTCTCGAATACCTTTCCGTCGCAGAGGAACTCTACCGAGTAGGCTTCGGCTGTCTCTACACCCTTGTTGGCAACAGTGAGAGTAAGCTCGCGTGAAGAGCCTGCAGATATCTTCTCAGGCACTACGAACGATGTAGCTGCCAGGTCGTATGAAGGCACATCCTCGATGGTGATGTTGTCGATGTGCATATCGTGGCTCAAGAAGTTGTGTGTCTTGAACGCAAACTGGAAGTCCTTCTTGCCTACAAACTTCTTAAGGTCGATAGAGTAGCTGTACCATCCGTTGCCGTTGATAAGCATGATAGGCTTCTCGAGCATCTCGGTGAACTTGCCGTCCTGGTAAACCTCTACGGTCATGGTCTCGTTGGGGTGCGAGTACTGATCCTCTGAAGAAGAGTAGTAGTGGTAGAACCAGAAGTTGAGCACAGGGTTCTTCATATCAGCCACGTTGATACGTGGAGACACGAGGCGAGAAGATACGTCGATATAGTCGGTGTAGGCAATAAGCATACCGTTGTCGCCGTCTTGTGCCTCGGGCTTAGGTCCGCGGTCGTGCTTACCGTGCTTGGTGCCCCAGTAGCGGCCATAGAACTCGTTGTTGTACGGACTTGGGTTGATAACAGAGATAATCCAGTCGGATGTGGTGAACTCGCCGTTAGCGAACGACTCCTTAAATCCGTTCTTGTAAGCATCGCCATAGGTTATGAAGTTAGAGCCAGCTCCGTCGCCCTCGCCAGCTGCGCTTACAGCCTGAACATAGTAGAAGATGGTCTTCTGACCCTTGCTGCAGTCGATCTCGTTGTCGGTGTAAGATGTACCCTTGACACCCTTCTTTACAAGACGCTCCTTGCTGTCGTAGATGTTGTAGGTAAGTTCGTCGGTGTTGAGTGTGCCGCCATTCTCGCCATACAACGGAGCCTCCCATGTTATGTGAGCCACCTTGTTGTCGGTAGTGGTCTGTACAACGTTGGTTGGAGCGCAAGGCTTGTCCATGCCAACCCATATCTTGACCTCAGCCGGTGTGCCTTCGCCGTCCTTGTTTACACAAGTTACCTTATATGTATTGTAGCCCTGTGCAGGAGCGGGGTCGGTGTAGGTAAGCTTGGCGCCTACAGCCGGGTTGTTGATGGTGTGGATAAGGGTGTTGTCGCGGTAGATATTAACCTTCTCGATAGAGGTGATTGGAGCACCCGACATATCGGTAGAAGGAGTGGTGAACGACAGTTCGGCCTTCTGTACACCGCCCAATACCTGCTTGGCTGCAAGGTCGGTGATGGCTGTCGGGGTGCCGGTCTTAGGACCTGCAACAATCTCGATGTCGTCGAGATAGAGCCAGTAGAGGCCCTTGGCGCTCACTGCATGGAAACCAATGTAGTAGTTGTTGGTCTCGGGAGAGTGGATTGTAACCTCGTACTCCTGGTAATCCTCGTGCTTGAACTCGGTCTTCTCCATAAGCACGGTGTTGAAGCTTGAGATGAATGGGGCGTCTGCCATGAGTATCTCCATCGACTCGGGATAGAGACGACTGTCCGACTTGGCCTTGAACTTGAGCTTGTACGACATGCCGCCTTCCATGTGGAGGGCTGGGCTTATGAGCCAGTCGTCGCCGGCATTGAATGTGTCGTACTGATACTTGGCGCATTGGCCAGCCTGATCCCAACCCCAGAAGCCTTTGTCCTTGTTGGCGTTGTATACGATGAATGTCTTGTAGGCGTCGAATGTATCGAATGTTTCCTTGTAAGGGATAGTCATCGGGCTACCAAACTCTACAGCGTTGGATTCGGCAGCCACACCTTCCTCGTTCTTATAATAAGGTACGATGGTGTAGGTGTACTGACGCATACTTGGATTGGTAATCTTGTCGATGTACTCGTTGTCGGTTGCCTCGTCGGTAAGCAACTCGTTGCCCGGGTTGCGGTAGATAGAATAGTAGACCAAGGCAGGCTTGATGGCTGTGCCGTGTGCGCCTATTGTAGGGGTGTCCCATGTAAGCTTGGCTCTTATATCGTCGAGCTTTACAGCCTTGAAGTTGGCAGGGGCGGCAGGTCCGTCGATACCAACCCATACGTTGAGCTGCTTCTTTGTGGTGCGGCCCATTGTCTTGTGGGTAGCTACAGCCTCGAGCACGTGTGCGCCCTTGCCGAGTGTAACGTCCTCGGTGATGGTTGCGCCGGGAGCGCACGACTTAGAGAAGTAGAGCGAGCCGTCGGCATAAAGAAGCACGGTTACTTCGCCAGTGATAGTGTTGCCGGCTGCATCCTTTGAAGGAGCGGTGATAGACACGCTACCGGTAGTGGATGCTGTGTTGCTGAAGTCGGCGGTGAAATCTGCAATCTCGCCCAACTTGAAGTTGTTGGCTTCCTGTGGGATGTAAAGACAGCTTACCATCTCGTTGTTGGGATAAGAGGTAATGAACGATGCCGCACCTGTCTGTGGGTCAATCTCGTATAAGCCACTCTGGTCGGTGGTGCGCTCGCATGTTGTCCAGTAGAGTTTGCCGGTCTTATAGTCGAATGTACCCGAAGCGTTGTACTTAGGGTTGACACCTGTAAGACCAATCTCCTTAACCTTGGCAGTCTGCTTGTCGATAGAGCAGAACATACCATCATTGTAACGTACACCATAGAGGTTGCCGCTTTCGTCGCAGGCAATCATAGACATACGGTCCAACTGGGCTATGCGCGAAGCGATACCAGTTGCAGGGTTTACTGTAGAAAGAGTGTATTTCCAATCGGTAGAAGTGTTGGCGTCATCAGGATATGCTTGAGAATAAATGGTGTTGCCTACGGGGTCGTAGGTCATATCCGATGCTATTGAGGTGTAATAGTCGCTATGGAGGGCTATCTGGTTCATGTTCATTGTCTTAAGATCAAGAACACAGAAGTAGAGATAGGCTAAGTTGCCATCCATTCCTTCATAGTAGCTCGTGAAGTAGAGCTTGCCATTGGCGTAGGTACCACCGCCATTGGCGCAGATAGACTTGTGGATAAGTTTGCTGGTGAAATCGGTACCCGATTGAGCCTTGAAAGAGTACAAACCCCACTTCAGAGCATCCTCAGGGTTTGTTTGGTCGTCCATCAATGTAGAGTGGGTTACCTCGCCGTAGAGCGTGGTGCCATCTCCAACAACTGTGGGTACTGCTTTCTTGCGTGCCAACAAGGGCCGTTGAACTTTTAATGACTGGTGATCTTGACGGATTGTCTCAAATCCGAAAGGCACATTGACCTTATGCGAACTGAAACCGCCACTTCTCACGTTGCCTGCCTCACCTCTCGACGAGGTAGTTTGCGCGATACTGCTTAAAGCAACAGCGATAAGCATTACGCATAAAGAAACAAACTTTTTAAACATGGTTTGATGGTTTTTTAGTAAATGTTGGTAATTTCGGTGTAAAAGTAATACTTTTTATTTAAATAGAGATGAAAAAGTATTAAAAAGTTATATATATACAGAGAATTATGATAAATCATAACCCAAATCAATGATTTGGGTTATAAAAAAAGAGGGTGTGTCAAACGCAAGCATTGCGTAATGACACACCCTCTTATGTATAAAAAACAGTGTAAACAATATTACAGAGCGTCAATAACCGAGCAGATGTCGCCGAAGATGCGGTTGAGCTCGCCGAGGCCATTGATGTGGTGGTGGATACCCTCGCCCTTGTACCACTCGATAAGCGGAGCGGTCTGGTTGTGGTAAACGTCGAGGCGCTTCTTGATAGTCTCGGCGTTGTCGTCTGAGCGGCCGCTCTCCTGACCACGCTTGATAAGACGTGTCATAAGCTCGTCCTCAGGAACGTCAAGCTCAATCATAGCAGCTACCTTGTGGCCGCGCTCTGCGAGCATCTGCTTGAGAGCCTCTGCCTGCGGAATTGTGCGGGGGAAACCATCGAAGATAACACCCTTGTGCTCCTTGCCGAAGCTGTCGTAAACGCTGGCGAGGATGTTCACCATGAGGTCGTCGGGGATGAGCTGACCGTTGTCTATAAAGCCCTTGGCGGTCTTGCCAAGTTCTGTACCATTCTTGATTTCGTTGCGGAGAACGTCACCTGTTGAGATGTGGTTGAAACCATACTTCTCAATCATGAGGTCGCTCTGTGTGCCCTTACCTGAACCTGGGGCACCGAAAATAACGATGTTCTTCATCTTTTTACTTAAGAATAATTTATATTGTAATGATTTATTTGTTGTCTTTCAGCTTAGTTGCACAGCTTTGTCGTGTGCACGCTTGTGCCTAACCTTACTCTTCCACCACGGTGTAGATGTCGCGGAGGTTGCGTCCCTGCTGGTCGTAGTCGAGACCATAGCCCAGGATGAAGTCGTTAGGTATCTCTATAGCCACGTACTTGATGTCGAGCGGAACCTTGAGACATTCGGGCTTGAGCAGCAGTGTGCATATATGTATCTCGGCTGGCTCTTGCTCGTGGAGGGTGTCGAGGAGCGACTTCATTGTGAGTCCCGACTCTACGATGTCTTCCACAATGATGACGGTGCGTCCCTTAAGGTCCTCGTTGAGTCCGAGCAGCTGCTTAACCTTGCCCGTAGACGATGTTCCCTCGTAAGAT
>USCM01000151.1 GCA_900553155.1 uncultured Prevotella sp.
CTCTTGTTTGAAGAGAAGGCTGTAGAAGTTGTGGTGTACGAGAAGAGACTCTCGTCGAACGACGGAACAACCTCATTGTGTACCGAGGCTATCTTTCCACTCTCCACCTTAACGTTGTTCTTGACATACTCCTTGCCCTCTGCAAGACCTATCTCGTCGAATGAAGACAGACGCAGGATAGAGTTCATCAGCTCCGACTGACCCATAGTTACAACTATATAGTCGCCATCGTCTACATCGGCGAAGTTTGCCTTAGCCTCTGTGTACGCCATCTTCTTAAGCAACTCGCCCTTGGCAGAGTAAAGCATAGCCACGACAGCGGGGTTGTCGGTCGTGCCGAACGAGGCTGCTATGCAACCCTTGCTCATTACGTCGAATGTTGCCTCGGCACGACGGTTGTCGCCCACGGTAACGACGCGCTCTATCGGGCTGAACGCATTGGTCTTTGATACGGCTGTTAGACGCAGCTGGTCGCCGGGGTTGACGTTCTCGTCGAGCACAGAGATTGTAGGATACTGCACCGACAATTCCTTCTGCTGGCGGTCCTGTGTAATGTTGTACACGCTTACAGCCACATTGCGATAGTCGGAGTAGCTGGTCTGCTTGACATCCGAACCGGCAGCCTGATATGTGAATCCGTAGGTTACACGTGCTCCCACAATCGACTTCATCATGGTCTTGCCCATATCGTGTATGGTCTCGTCGTCGGCAAAGGCGCCTATAGTGTCGAGCTTGTTGACACACTCGTTGGCTGCAATAACCAGTCGGGTCTCGGGTGCGGCTATTACCGACATTGTCCATTCGCCTTGACGGTCGGTCTTGGCGGTATACGTCTTCTGGAACTTGCCGTTCAATGTCTGCGTAGCCGATACCGACGCACCTGATATATACAGACCGTCGCCGTCTACCACAACACCCTTGAGTGTAACGCTGCGCAGCGGCTCCAAGGTAACGGTGCAGACGTTCTGCTCGTTGCTTACGGTAAACTGCACGTCGGCAGGAGCCTTGTAGGCAATGCCGAGTTTCTCGCTTAGCGTTACACGGCAAACAAGCTGCTGACCTTCTGGAATCTCGCCAAGCGATACCGCCTTGCGCAGATACGTGGTTGTTCCGTCCTCAAGAGGCTTGAGCCACTCTACCTTTGTCTGTGCTGTAAAGTCCTCGCCGTCGGGCGAAACCACCTTAGCCTCTACATTATAAAGCTGCTTAAGCGTGTTGAAAGTCACCGCAAAGTCGTTGTCGGGGATAATGACGTTCTCTATACGTCCTATCTCCAAGCCCGCACGCGAGTACATATATATATTATACTGCTCGTCCTTGCGCAATCCGTTGAAGGTGTACAGCTGTCGGTCGGTTATGACATAACGCTGGCGCACAGCCGAGTTGATATTGACCAACTCTATGGTGTTGTTCTTATAGCGTCCGTCGGTGCCATTGGCTGGCAGATTAACCTGCAGCGTATGGGCATCGTTGGTGATAGGCATAATGCTGAACTCCTTCCAATACTGGGCAGCCTTGTACAGCTCTACGGCCTCCTCTGGCACGTATATAGTGCAGTTGGCCTTATTGGTAAAGTTGCTGAATGTATTAGACGTACATGCCGGCGGCTCCATTGCATAGACGGTTATGGCTGTCAAGTTGGAGCAGCCGTCAAAGGCATAGCTGCCGATAGACTTAACGGTAGACGGCAGCAGCAAGTTGGACATTGCCATATTACTAAAGGCTGAGCCTGGCACTACGCCTGTACCACCCGTACGCGATAGGTCTATTGTAGACGCATTGGTGAGCTGGCTCAACGTATAATAGTCGCTTGAGTTGATTAGGCCTTTCACAATAATGCTGTTCACATTACTATAATCGGTACCACCCACAACTGTATTGAGGGCATTAGACAGGTAGCCCTGTACAAAGTCGTCTATTATTACCTGGCCCGTCACGGCGTTGTAGTAGTTGGCGCCCGGATTGCCCGGCGACGATGGATTGAACACAAGCAGAGCCACAAGATGCGCACCAGCATCGGTCATAATGCCGTTGAAGGTGGTAGACTTCTCGTCTTGTGCCACACCATTGAGTATCCAACCCTTAAACTTGTAGCCGCTCTTAGGAGTAACTCTTACATAGTAGCTCTTACCAAACTCTACCTCGGAAGCCGGCAGACTGAATGTAGCCGAACCTGCAGGCGAAGCAATGGCTGTAAGCGGGTGCTTCAACGCTGGCTGTTGAGGGTCCGAAGGGTTGGTTGGGTTGTATACAAAGTTGGCTGTAAGCACAACATCCGATGCCGGCATCGTGTAATTGAAGCTGCTTCTTGAGCTTACCGGCTCGCCGTCGCGTGTCCAACCAGTAAACACATAGCCTCTCTTTGCGCTTGCACTTACATACACTGAAGCATT
This sequence comes from uncultured Prevotella sp., assembly GCA_900553155.1. Classification (GTDB taxonomy): domain Bacteria; phylum Bacteroidota; class Bacteroidia; order Bacteroidales; family Bacteroidaceae; genus Prevotella. The sequence goes on from USCM01000151.1 coordinate 2,394, forward strand.
GGCGGCATAGCTGCCTGCACCACCTACGCTTGCCGCTCCTACAGGATTGACTACCACTGACAGCTTGTATGTAGTAACTGGCGCTGCCGGTGCCTCTGGATCGGATGGCGACGAGGGATCGTACACAACGTCTGCCACTACCTCTACATCCGATGCCGGCATTGTGAACTGTAAACCCTTATACGATGATATATCAACAATGGCATCGTTGAGCTTGACACTAAGCAGGCGGTAGCCCTCGTTGCACATAAAGCTCATCACCACTCCTTGGCCATCGGTGATATATGCTTCGCCGTTGGCATTGAACGAGCCATACTCTGACGACGACGAGTAGTCGACAGAGTTAATACCACTCGCGTTGTTCGTCTTGAACTTAAGCAGGTGCTTGGCAACGTAGGTGTATTTGGCAGATGTCACAATACTAACCTCCTTGTCTCTCACGCACACTGCCTTAACCGTAACGTCGGCTCCCTCTGTTATAGTGATAGGGCCAGTGTATACGGTGCCTGTAGTAGCGGTAGGCTCACTGCCGTCAAGGGTGTAGCGTATCGTGGTAGCCGGGTCGTTGGCATCAGTAATGGTTAGGTCGAACGTCTTGTAGAACTCGCCCGATGTTCTTGCGAATACTGGAGCCTTTGGCTTTGGCTTAACATCGCCCTCAGCGCTGAGATATACCTTAATCGACTTGATGCGAAACTGGGTTTTAACCACATCTACCACACTAAAGACGGCTGTACTTTCAGCGGTTAAGTTCTCCCACGTATATATATAGGTGGAAGCGTCGTAAGTAACGGTAGTGCCCTTAGGAACAACCAACGTCGTGTCGTTGCTGTACTTGTAAGAAGCCGTGAAAAACTCAATCTTCGTAACAATACTGCCCTTAGGCGCTGTCATCGTGATAGTGTTGCCGGCGTATGCTCTGATAGCACCACTATAATACTTCGGCGAATAAGTCTTATTGGTACCTATATCGAACGCAAACGATACGCCAGTAGCCTCATCGCTCAAGCTCGTAAATTCGGACGCATTGGGGGTATTCTGGTCTGGCGCCAGCTCTACCACCGTCTGAGCCGACAACGGGATGCCCGCCACCCATCCTGCTATAAGCAGGACGAGCAGCATGGCTGAGCGTTGTATGTTATTAAATATGTGTCTCATAAAAAACTAATTCTAAAAGTTCCTACTTTATCACAGTCTTATATGTCTTGTCGCCACAAACAACGACGTAGACACCAGTAGTAGCCTTTGCCTTGAAGTCGGCAAGACGTCCCTTGTACACTGTCATGCCCGAAGCATTGACAACGCTAACCTCTGCGTCGGCGTCAATCTCTGCGTCGATAGCCGTAACGGCAGGAGCCTTGAAGCTAAGGACGAAGCGACCAGCTGTTGTGCCGGCTGCTGCCTCGAAGCGGTAGGCATCCTTGCCAAGGTCAACAGTGGCTCCGGTCTGTGTGTCGGTGAGCATAACGGTCCAGCCCTCTGCATACTTGCCCGAGAGTGTTATGGTGTACTCGCCGGCTGTTGCCACACGCATGGCGAGCTTGGCTGTACCCTCTGCCAATGGACGCTCGCAGATGTCGTACTTCACGTCGCCGTCAACGTATATCTCGGCACCCATTGGTGTAGATGCAAAGAACTTGGCTGCATCGCGGTCGAGGTCGTAGCCCATGGTTGCCTTCTCGTTCATGACGATACGAGCGCGGTTGTCGCTGCCGCAGCCCTCAAGTGTAAAGTTGAAGACGTTGCGCTCTGCGCCGTTGATGCTGCGTGCCGGTGCGTACTTCACACCAGGTTTGTTGGTGTTGTTGTAAGTAGCAGCCAACGCGTTGTTGTAGTGCATACGGCCCTCGGCGCCAAACACCATCTGCTCTACATCAATAGGGCGCTGTACGAAGAACGCCTCGTTAGGACGCAGGATGATGCCGTCGTCTACAGGCGAGTAGGCCTGGTAGCTGCTGCCCTTCCACAGAACTATAGGTGTATAGAAGTTGTCCTTAAGAGAGTGCATGTCAAAGTAGCATGGGTATGGGTTGCCCACGAGGTTCCATGAGCGGTTGTGCGCAAACTCGGCTGGATACTCCTCAAGCGGCACGATGATGTCGGCAGAGGTAAACAGACGGTTCTTTGTAACGGTGTTGCGCGACGGGAATTCTACTACCGCGTCATAAGTATCGCCATTGGTTTTGGTGTTGTTGTTGGCAGCCTGGATGATGTAGCCCTTGCCTGCAACAAGCACGCCGTCGGCAGGCACGTCCTCCCAGTTGCTTTCGTTTACCACGGTGGTACCGCCGTCTGTACTGCCTGTACCCATGCCGTACATAGGCGCGTTGCTCTTACCGGTGTCTTCGGCCTTGGCAGCGGCACGCTTCTCGCTGTTATACTGGCGTATAACGAAGTCGGTGCCATTGCGTCCGTAGATGTCCTTCATCTGTACGTCGTACTGGAACGAGATGAAGTGCCATCTGTTCTTCTCCAACTTGGCGATACATACCACACTGTCGGCACGCATATTCTCGGCATTGTTAAGCAATGTCGGGCGCATATCGTCGCTGTAATAGTTGCCGTTGTTTGAGCCTATATAAGCACTGCGGTCGTACAACACATTATATATCTTGAACACACCAGCCGATAGGGTTCCGTCGCCCGAAGCCGACAGCTGTCCTACAGTGCTGTAGCTGTTATAGCTGTTGTTTTTGGCATTGTAGCCAAGC
>USCM01000152.1 GCA_900553155.1 uncultured Prevotella sp.
ATATGTGCAACTTTTTACTCATATTTATCAACTTAAATTAATTCCGCCAACGGGTATACTAATATAATAAGGTGGATGTGCATGGCTCTATGCGTTGTGGCTACGGCAGGACTGACGGCTTGTGCCGAAGATGCCGAGCCGCAATATAAGGATGCCAAGTCCACACCGATGACTTTCGTTGTGGAGCATCCCTCAATGGTGCGTGCCACCGACAGCTATTTTGAGGCAGGCGACCGCATCGGACTGTATGTTTCGGCTGCCAATGCGCCGTTAGAGATAGGCGGCAACCTCGTCAACAACGAAGCGTTAGTATACAACGGAAGCCAGTGGACAGCTGCCCGTACGCTGTATTGGGACGAAGGCACCTACAATGCCTATGCCTATTATCCTTATATCAAGGACGTAAGTAGTGTTGAAGACTAGCTCTTCAGCATCTCTACCGACCAGAGCACTGCCAAGACGGCTACGGCGCTTGGCGGATATGAGGCGAGCGACCTGCTTTTTGCCACAAGCAAGAACATCACCGCCTCTACTTCGCCCGTATGTCTCACCTTCAGACACATTATGAGTAAGCTGAAGATAAGGCTAATAAAAGGCGAGGACTTTGAGGGCGAAATGCCAACGAAGGCCAAGGTTTATGTGCACAGTACGGTTCCTACAGCTACCGTTGACTTGCAGGCAGGCGTAGCCACACGATATGTAAAGGGCAATAGCCAGACAATCATAGCCCGTCAAGAAGGCAGTACAATCTATTCGGCCATTATCGTGCCGCAGCGCATAGACAATCGTAAGCCGCTCCTTGAGGTGGTAATGAATGGCGTAAGCTATTTCTACGAGAGCAAATTTCAGTTTAAGCCGGGTACCGAGCATCTCGTCAATCTCATTATATCCAATAATCCCGACCAGGTGAAGATAAACATAGGAGGCGAGATAAAGAACTGGCAATAACATGTTTTAAATGAAGAAGACAACGTACATATTATCAGCCGTTGTGCTGATTCTGTCTTTGTGTGCAGTGATTGTGTGGCGGCAGAACTATGGAGAGCATAAGGATGTGACTGCCGAGACGCGCTATGGCATTAACGAAGGCATGCAGCTTGTAGAGCTGACGATGGCTCACGGCGAACGGCAATATGTCGTGGAGGATGGCCGTGGCAATGAGCTGTTCCGTATTCCGTTGCGCGGATGTCTGCTCGACACACACTTCCGCAATGGCCGATTGCGCTTCCGCGAGATGTCGACGGGGCGTGAGGGATATATTGACACACAGGGTATGGTGGTGTTTACGGCTGTGTCGGCGGCTGCCGAACAATCGGCTATAGCCGTGCCGGAAGATAAGTCGGCAGCCGCCGATGCTCAGGTACAGCAAACCAAAGCATTGGCGCCCCATAAGGAGGTGCGCCTGCCGGCTACCGACATACGGAAGATAGCCCAAAGCAGTCCATTTTATGCTGAGGCTGTCCGCATTGTAAGCGGAAAACTCGCTGAGACCGATGCTGCGCGCCGCCGCCAGATTCTCAATTATTGCGAGCATCTGCGTACAGCTTATACCTCAAAAGACATCGACTTTCTGCAACAGGTCTTCAGCGATGAGGCTCTTATTATTGTCGGCAATGTAGTAAAGCCTTCTAAAGAATCGGGAAAGTTGTCGGCAGACAGCCGTGTGAGCTATGCTTTGCACACCAAGCGCGACTATCTGTTGCGACTGTCGAAAGTGTTTGCCGTGAACAAGAAGGTCGATGTCAAGTTCTCCGACTTTCGTATTATGCGCCATCCTACTAAGGACGGCATCTACGGAGTGTCGTTGCGACAGCGTTATCATAGCGACCGCTACGCCGACGATGGCTACCTGTTCTTGCTGTGGGACTTCAGCAATGCCTCTATGCCGTTGATACATGTGCGCACTTGGCAACCATCGGCCACGGTGGCCGACAGCGACGGGGTAGTGGATATCTCAGATTTTAATTTAGAATAGAATAGTATAGTCAATATAATGAATGCATTTGTAAGGTTTTCGGCAGCGCTGCGTGAGGTAAGGCTTTACGTTGTGTGTATGCTGACGTTGTCGTGTGTGTCGTTGCATGTGGCAAAGGCAGCTGTGCCTACAGCCTCGTTGGCTTTGCCCGACAGCACTTTCACCGTGGCAAGTTTCCGACAGCTGCCCACCGATGTAAGCGCTTTCATCGATGCTGTGCACGACCTTAATGGTGAGGCATGTGCCTTGCTTAAGGTGGTGGCACCCTCCGACTTTGCCTTCTCTTCGCCATTGGGCATTGTTAAGCGTCGCGACGAGGTTGGCGAGATATGGCTTTATCTGCCCAAAGGCACTAAGTCGATAACGCTGAAGCATCCGCAATGGGGAGTGTTGCGCAACTATCAGTTGGGTACAAAGCTCGAGAGCAGGATGACGTACGAGATGCGTCTGCATATACCACAGGCTGCTATCGTGGAGAAGCACGACACTATAGTATATACGCAGACGGTTGTCGACACCATAACCGTTGCCCCTCCCGTACGCATAATGCAGCTGCATGCCTATACGTTGCTGACAGCATCAATGCACACCGACGGTCCGTCGTGGGGCATAATGGCTGCCATCATGCGCCGACATGGTGTTTATGTACACGCAAGCAGCAATCTACATTCGGCAAAACCGACATTTGGCTCGTGCAACAGCGACGGCAACCGTGCCGACTCAGACAGCAAACCCTACTACACTGGGCGTACCCAGACAGCCGAATATGCGCTCACCTTTGGTGCTATTCATCGCCTTAATAGCTGGCTGAATATATTTGAAGGTATAGGCTACGGCAGTAATACTACCTCATGGCAACTTGCCGAAAGCGAGGGCGGCGGATGGCTGCGCAACGACGACCTGACTCATAAAGGCGTTGCAGCCGAGTTTGGCATCGTGGTGAATGTAGGCAGGCTGTGTTTCAGCGCTTCGGCACTTACCATAGCAGGCAAGCAGTGGCAGGGATGTATAGGCGTAGGAATATGTCTGGGCAAGAATGGAGTGATAATAAAACGCAAGCAATGACATTGAGCTATGAAGAATTATTTGAACTATATATTGCTGGCGGTAGTGGCAATGGTCTGTTCGTGCAGCAGCGACAGTCCTGGCAATATTGAGCCTCGGCTGCTTACGCTGCCCGCTACCGGCATAAGTCGTACGGAGGCGACGCTCTCGGGCAAGTGCAGTGTGGCCGACGGAGTGGATATGCCACGCCTTTGGTTTAGCTATGGCAGCGATGAGAGCATGTCCAAAAGGCTTGATGTGGTCGACGCTCCTGACGGAAACGTGAGCCTGCATCTATCCGGACTAACAGCCGGCACCACCTATCATTATATGTTGCGTGGCACCAATGGCACGGCAACGTTGTCTGGTCAGATGCTAAGTTTTGCCACTCAGCCCAACAACCGTCCTACCGTAAGCAAGGTACAGGTGCTTAGTAGTGGTCCGATGAGTCTGATTGTAGGCTACAGCATAGTAGACGATGGCGGCGACAGGATTATGGCGAGCGGCTGCCGCATTGTGCGTAGTGACGGAACCGACAGCGACGAGAAGACATTTGTGCAAACGGAAGATGTGCCAGACGAGAAGGGAATGATGCGTCTGCGCATTGACGGATTGCAGCCCGACGTGACATATACGATAAAGCCTTTTGCCGCAAACCGCAATGGCGAGGCAGTGGGCGAAGCGCTACAGCACACCACTTCGTGGGCGATAGTGCTTGGCGAGGCAGGTATACTTGCTACGCTTATAGGCAACGATGCCAACAAATACACTAACATTTCGCTGGCAGGACCGCTCAACGGCGACGATTTATGTATGTTGCGCCGGATGGCTGGGCGCGATACCGAAGGCAATCCCACCGACGGCCAGCTTGCCGACATCGACATTTCGGGTGCAAACATCGTTGCAGGCGGTGGCGAGTATGGCGAGTCGCGTTTTACCGAGGATGGAGTGGTGGGTATAGGACTCTTCTGTTCGTGCACTATTCTTAAGAACATTAAGCTGCCGATAGGTGCTGTGAGGATAGACAAGGAAGCCTTCAACGGCTGTACGGCTCTGCAAAGCATCACCATTCCGGCATCGGTTGGCAAGATTGTGCCGTCGGCTGGATGTACATCGCTTGCGAGCATCGAGGTGTCGGCAGCCAACGAGCATTACACGAGTGTAGACGGAGTACTGATGAGCAGCGACTGCCGCAGCATAATATGGTTTCCTATGGGCAAGAAGGGCGAGTACACATTGCCCTCAACCGTTGAGGCTGTAGGCGACTATGCCTTCCGCGATTGCAACATCGAGAAGTTTGTGTTTGCCGACGGACTAACCAAGATTGGTCAGTGTGCATTCTATAATAGTAAGGTAAGGGAGGTAGTACTGCCATCAACGCTAAAGCAGTTGCCCTCCGGACTGTTTCAGAAGTGCGCCCATTTAACCACTGTACATTTGGGCAAGGACATTGAACTGCTGCCCGAATACGTGTTCGACGGCTGTCCGCTCAGCGACATATACGTCAATGCGCCCATGCCGCCGGTATGCTACAAGAATACATTTGCCACCACAGGCACCGACTTCACCAAGATGTGCCGTGTGCATGTGCCCCGAGGCAGCAAGGCATATTACAGGTCAAGCAAGCAATGGGCGGTGTTCGAGAATATAGTTGATGATATATTATAAACTAAGAGACAATGAATACACCAGAGATAGAAGAACTTAAACACCTTGTAGAAGAGCGTTATGGCAAGAAGTTGTCCACGACAACCGATTTTGACGAATTCTCGTTGATGCTGCAGCGCAGACACGAAATAGCCGTGTCGTCGTCTACATTGAAGCGCCTATATGGTTATGTGGGCGACAGTCATAAGCCCCGCGTACAGACACTCGACTCGCTCGCCACTTACCTAAAGTTCAAGGACTATGCCGAGTTTGTGGAGTGGCTTAAGACAAGTACGCGCTATAACTCGTCGTTTTTCGATGCCGGACAGATTGTTAGCAGCGACCTCGAACATGGCGAATGTGTAGAGATAGGGTGGTCGCCCAATCGTGTGCTGCG
>USCM01000153.1 GCA_900553155.1 uncultured Prevotella sp.
GACATCCAGACACGCCGCCATTATCTTGACGGTGGCCCCTTGGTGTGGGTTACGCTCAACGGCGTATCGGCTAAGGCAGATACTCTGCTTGCGTATTTGGCAACTGTAGACAGTATAGGTTTTTCTGTCGAGAGGTTTTGCTATTCGTCTTTGCGTGATGACCTCAAGCGCGCACGCAACTTGGATTTTGCCCCCGACAAGCATAGCCGCAACAACATAAACAAGGTGTATGCCCGATTGGAGTATCGCCTTACAAAGGCTTTCTTGCGTTATGCGGAGGGTATGCGCTTTGGTTTTGTCAATCCTTACGATGCCTTCAACCGTCTTGATGTGCGCGACAGCACCAATGCCTATAAGTCGTATCGCTCGCTGTACGACGTCCCCACAAAGCGTCCCGATGCCAAGTTTGTGGCAGATGCTTTTAGGGTTATGTCGAGCGATGGTGCCGCCGTGGGTGCCTTCCTGTCGGCATCGCATCCCGAGAATCCGCTTTATGCCCAGTTCTGTAGACGTTTAAGGCAGCCGCTATCGGCTCCAGAGCGTCGCCGTGTGCTCTGCAATATGGAGCGCTGCCGTTGGCGTCATGGCGACTATCCACAGCTGCACAAGAAGCGTGTGGTTGTCAATATCCCCTCGCTGCACCTTGTAGCCACCGACGGCGACGAGCACCTATCCATGCGTATAGGTCTTGGCAGTCTTAAGACAAAGACCCCACTGCTTACAAGCAGGATAAAGCGAATGGACTTTAACCCCCAGTGGATTATACCCAAGAGCATCATCAAGACATCAGTAAGGCACAATGCAGGCAACACAGCCTACTTTGAGAGCCACGACTACTTTATACGTCAGCGCTCAACGGGCAAGGTGGTAGACCCTGCCAACGTTACGGCCGACATGCTGATGAGCACCGACTATCTTGTAATACAGCGAGGCGGCGAGGGCAACTCGCTTGGACGCATCATCTTCAGGTTCGACAACGACTACTCTATATACTTGCACGACACCTCCAACCGCAACGTCTTCTCGCGCAACAACCGCAGCGTGTCGCATGGATGTATACGTGTGGAGAAGCCTTACGACCTTGCCGTCTTTATGCTTGCCGACAAAAACGAGGCTCTTATGAAAAAGATAGAGTATTCGATGACGGTTAAGTATGGACGCCACCGCACCGAGGACGACGACCTCAATACCCCCATCAACCGCCGTATGATGCTGCGCAGCCTCAAGGTAGAGCCACAGGTGCCGTTGTTCATAACCTACTATACGCTCTATCCCGACGCCAACGGCACCCTCATTGGGTATGACGACATCTATGGTTACGACCCCGTGATATACCAGCGCATACAGAAATACATGTAAACAGCCACTGCACAAACACACGTGAAGCAAGACACACCGCCAGCACAACAGATGGATATCGCCGAGAAGCGCAAGCTTTTCGAGCAGATTGTGCCCCAGTACAGCGAGAAGTTGTATTGGGCCATACGTCGTATAGTGTTGTGCCACGACGATGCCAACGATGTGTTGCAGAATGTCTTTATAAAGGTGTGGAAAGGCATCGACGACTTTCAGAACCGCTCAAAGCTATCCACTTGGCTGTACAGGATAGCCGTAAACGAGGCTCTCGACTTCTTGCGGCGTCAGCGCAATGTGGCTTCGCTCGACACTGTAGACAATATGTCGGTGGCAGACCGGCTCGAGGCCGACCAGTATTTTGACGGCGACAGGGCGCAGGCCTTGCTTCAGAATGCCATTGCTTCGCTGCCCGATGTGCAGCGTGTGGTGTTCAACCTACGCTATTACGACGAGTTAAAGTATACGGAGATAAGCCAGATGCTCGACACGTCAGAGGGAGCGTTGAAGGCAAGTTATCACATCGCTGTTAAGAAAATAACCGCATATATGAAAGAACATCAGTAATTTTTCAATTTTTATTTAAACCTTTGCGTCCTCTCGACGTCAAACAATAAGAACAAATAAAGCTATTGGTATGGAAACTGATGAAAGATATATAGAATTGCGTTTCGGCAAGAAGGCGCCCTTCAAGGTGCCAGAAGGCTATCTCGACAACCTCACGCAGAGCATTATAAGCAACGTTGAGGCTGCCGGCAAGGAAGCCGTGCCAGCTGCGCCGGCATCCGTCAAGAGTGCAGCACCCACCATTGGATGGTGGCAGCGCTATCGCCATTATGTGGCGGCGGTAGCTTGTGTGGCGTTTGTCGTGGGTGGTGTGTCGGTTTGGCAAGCCCTGTCTACGGCAGATGCAAGCAAGGCCCATGTGGCTACCGCTATCCATAACAGCTCGTACGACGCATCGGCTTATGACAGCGTGAGCGACGAGGAGATTAACTACTCGATGCTCGACAACGAAGATATGTACTCACTCATGGCAAGCAACTGACAATTATGAAACAACGAAGATACATCATCGTGCTCCTCGTGCTATTGTGCAGCGTTGTGGCTATGGCGCAAGAGCCAAAGAAGTTTGACCCGGTACAGTTTGAGGCAGACCTCGAACAGTTTGTCGCTACCGAGGCACGTCTCACCCCAACAGAGTCGGCAACGTTCTTCCCTCTATACCGTGAGATGCGCAAGAAGCAGATGGCATACTTTGGCTACCACCGCCGTTGGCACATCGTGGACGAGTCGGACGACAAGGCATGTGCCGAGGCAATACGCCGTATGGACAGCAACGACCTCGAGATAAAGCGCCTGCAGCAGCTGTATCACGAGAAGTTTCTGCACATTCTGCCCGCATCAAAGGTGTTCCGCATTATCAAGGCAGAGGAGAAGTTTCACCGCCAGCAGTTCAAGCGCGCACAGTTTAATGGCAAGAAGCATCGCCATCACGGTGCCAAATAGCACGTATTCTAAACTCAACAAGACTATTCAGTAAAGATGACAAGATACTTTGTGGTGTTCGCATACGACGGCACCAACTATCACGGCTGGCAAATTCAGCCCAACGGCAATAGCGTTCAGGAGGAATTGCAGAAGGCACTGTCCACCTTGCTCCGCGAGAATATAGAGGTGGTGGGAGCCGGACGCACCGACGCCGGGGTGCATGCACGCCGCATGACAGCCCACTTCGAGACCGAACGCGCCTTTGACTGCGCCCAGCTAACATACAAACTTGGCAGGCTACTGCCCCGCGACATATCGGTGTACGAGGTTTATCCCGTAGCGCCGGATATGCACGCACGCTTCAGTGCCACGCTACGCACATATCATTATTATGTGCACACACGCAAGAATCCCTTTCTTCGCCATTACTCGTGCCAGCTGCATTACGACCTCGACTATGAGCTTATGAACGAGGCGGCGCAGCATCTGCTGCACGTCGACGACTTCGGCGCATTTTGCAAAGCCCATTCCGACGTCAAGACAACGCTGTGCAACGTAACCGAGGCGCAGTGGATACGCGACGGCGACGACCAGTGGCACTTCCGTATATCAGCCAACCGCTTCCTACGCAATATGGTGCGTGCCGTTGTGGGTACGCTTATAGAGGTAGGCAGACATCGTATGACGATAGAACAGTTTGACAAAGTGGTGGCAAGCGGTAGCCGCTCCAATGCCGGCGAGAGTATGCCGGGCAACGCGCTCTTCCTTGAGGACGTGCGCTATTAAATATGTTTGATATATAAAATATGTGGTTAGTATTAGCGTTTTGCTCGGCGGCGTTGCTGGGCTTTTATGATGTGTTCAAGAAGTTGGCGTTGCGCGATAACGCCGTCTTGCCCGTACTGTTCCTCAACACGATGATATGCTCGTTGTTGTTTCTGCCCTTTATCCTGCTCTCCACTTATACGGGGGTGCTCGACGGCAGCACCTTCTATGTTGAGGCGTGTGGCTGGAACGAGCACAAGTATATCGTGTTGAAGGCTCTAATAGTGCTCTCGTCGTGGGTGTTTGGCTATTTTGCTATGAAGAATCTGCCCATAACCATCGTCGGTCCAATCAATGCCACTCGCCCTGTTATGGTGCTTGTGGGCGCAATGCTTGTCTTTGGCGAGCGCCTTAACGTGTGGCAGTGGTGCGGTGTGTTGCTTGCCATCGTGTCCTTCTTCCTCTTAAGCAGAAGTGGCAAGAAGGAGGGAGTCGACTTTAAGCACAACAAATGGATATTCTCGCTTGTGCTTGCCGCCGTGTTGGGAGCCGTAAGCGGATTGTACGACAAATATCTTATGGCGCCGCCCGACAATGGTGGAGTGGGCTTGAGCCGTATGGTGGTGCAGAGTTGGTACAATATCTATCAGCTCTTTATGATGGGATTGACAATGCTGCTTATCTGGTGGCCCACCCGTAAGAAGACCACACGCTTTCAGTGGCGTTGGAGCATCATCTTCATAAGTATCTTCCTCAGCATAGCCGACTTTGTATACTTCTATGCCCTGAGTTTGCCTGGAGCGATGATAAGCATCGTGTCTATGGTACGTAGAGGCAGTGTTGTTGTGAGCTTCTTCTGCGGTGCGGCAGTGTTCAAGGAGAAGAACCTCCGCAGCAAGGCAATCGACATGTTGCTTGTACTGCTTGGAATGATATTCCTTTATATCGGAACGCGATAAAAAGAAACAACCAATGCGCAATTAGTGCAGTTTTGTATGAATATTGATATATGGTTGTTGCAAAATGTATACTCTAAATTGAAAGATGTAACAAATAATAGAAAAACTCTTTCAATTTAGAGTTTTTTCTTTGTAGGTATTGTTCTTTTCTCGATATAAAATAGTAACTTTGTAGCCAAATCGAAATATTATAAGTACAATATACTATGGCACGAAACATATTCAAAGGATTGGGTGTGGCTCTGGTCACGCCATTTACAATCGAAGGAGAAGTTGACTACAAGGCTTTGAAGCGTCTTGTGGAGTATCTAATACAGAATGGTGCCGACTTCCTTTGTATCCTTGCTACGACAGGCGAGACCCCGTGTCTCTCTTCTGACGAAAAGAATCAGATAAAACAACTCGTTATAGACGTAAACCGTGGACGTGTGCCTATCCTCATTGGATGTGGCGGCAACAACACGCGTGCTGTTGTGGAAGAG